>CAZHNW010000048.1:0-14894 GCA_964534225.1 uncultured Leptospirales bacterium
TGCAGCCTTTTATTCGGTTTGTAGATGCGCCCTTTCTTCGCACAGTGTTTCCCCTCACGGAGTACCACGTCAGCGGTAAAATCATAGCGGCCCTGCATGAGATAACTTCCCACACCATAGGCGTCAACGGGAACCTTCTGTTCCTCGAAGGCGGCAATTTTTTCCGGGGTGAACCCGCCGGAGACAATTATTTTTACATCGGTGAACCCTTCTTTGTCAAGGGCCCTGCGGGTCATAAAGACCAGTTCAGGGACAACCCCCGTGGGGGTAAAGCTGCCCATGTGGGGAATAATGGAGCGATCCACCATTTTTTCCGATGTGTCGAGGCGAACCCCCCAGAGCTTTCCGTCGAGGGCGCGGCAGCAGTCAAGGGAAGTGGCAATGCAGTCGTTGTCGAAGTCAACCAGCGCCACCAGGTTTGTTTCGGGGTAGGTCTCACCGAACATGCGCACCGCCTCCACGGTGCTGCCCTCGGCGGCGGCGATGAGGGCGTGAGGGACAGTCCCTGAAGCCTGTGCCCCCCACCATTCCGCCTGGGCATCGGTAGAAACCCCAAAGGCGCCGCCGATATGGGCGGCGTACCCGTCACCCCCCTGTACGGCCCAGTGGTCGAAACGGGCGGGAAAATAGAGGACCGCCGTATCTCCCGCAGCCTTAACCACGCGACGGACATTGGTGGCAACCCGCGTGCGCCGTGCCAGTATGCCGAGATAGATCGTTTCGAGGTGGGCAAAGAGAGAAGCATCGCCTGTTATGTGCATGGCGCTTTCCCAGGGCATGATTTCATCACCATCGTAAAGGGCTTCAATGGAAAGGTCCTCGAAACCGTCTTCCCAGAGGCTGTCGAGTTCTTCGTTTATGGCAAGCTTGTTTTTTACTGTCTTAAGATATTTTTCACGGTCAGTCATGTAGCACTGGCGTGCCTCTCGTTTTTCCTCCATGAGATGGTCAAAGAGTTTGTAGGCCCTGTCATAATCACGGTAACGGCCGCTGGCAACCCTCAGCACCGCGATGGCCTCGTCGATGCCGCAGAGGATGGCTTCCTTTTTCTGAAAGACCTGCATTGTTACAGAGGGATGAAGTCCGAATTTTTCCAGGACAATTTTTTCCCGCCAGAAATAGATGTCGCTGCGATAACCCCGGCGGAGTTCCTGTACCGGCAGATCAAATATATTGCTGCTGAGGCGTTCCTTCATTTTTTTCTCCCTTCTCTCTTTTTTTTAATGGGGGGAAGTTTTACGTCAATTCTATCCCTCGATGTTTTCCTGTGCAATAACATTCCTGACACATGGAATGAAAAGCAGGGGATCTTTTTACGGTAACATGTTTGACTTTATTAAAAATGAAAATATACTGAAATCGTTAGAATATTGACTATGAGAATTTACTCAAAAAAGGGAAGGAAGAGCAATGAGAAATATATTTTTGATATTGTTCCTGGTAACGGGAAGTTTCCTTTACGCAGCAGAAAACGTGGAGATCGAGGGTGACCGCCCTTATTTTACAGAAAGTCCTGATGTCATGCCCTTCGGAAGTATTCAACTCGAAGGGGGCTATACCTTTACCGGTAATGGTTCTGTTAAAGAACACGCCCTGGGAGAACTCCTTCTGCGTATGGGGGTTTATCACCGTCTTGAACTGCGCCTGGGTATTGAATCCATCAACTGGTATGATGATGGAACAGAAACCGTTTTCGGCAAGGACGACCCCTCACTGGGGGTCAAGGTACAGTTGATGCGGGGGAGTCGTGAATCTTCTTTTCTCAGGCCCAATATTTCTTTTATCGCCGGTACCAGTATTCCTGTCGGTACCACCGAGTTTACCGAAGACAAATGGCAGCCTGAAACAAGGCTCGCCCTGGGATGGTTCCTGACAGAGAGGATAAGCCTTGGTATAAACATCAACTACTCATACCTTTATGATGCCGGATGGTTCAGCCGGTTCAGCGGAAGCGCTGCTGCCGGTTTTTCAGTGACTGATGACCTGGGACTCTATGCGGAATATATCGTCTATGCACCTGAATCGAAGGGGGGAGGTGCAGCCCATTATCTCAGCGGAGGACTGACGTGGAAAGTGACTAAAACCGTGCAGGTCGACGGCCGTTTCGGGATACAGGTTCATGATGATAATGATTATTTTGCCGGTGTGGGATTTGTCTTTTTATGGCCCTCTGTGTGGAATGATAAAAAAAGTTAGATGGGTGTAACTTTTTGCCTGTTTCGGTTACTCATCTTTAAAACCTTTTTAAAGGAGGAAGGCCATGTGGAAAGTACCGGACAGGTATCATACAACCTGCAGAAGCAGGGAAACGGATAGAATTATAGAAGAGACTGTTTATGAGGCCATTAACAAAGACGAGGCAGAGGCCAGGGCGTTTCTGAACTGTGTCATTCATAATGACAATAACAGGAATGTGTCAGTCTCTTCGAAAAAATTATGACGTGACGGGAGTACCCGGTTATTTCTTGCATTTTTTTTCATTCAGGTTATAATGAAAATGCAGGTTTTAAATGTAAGATAAAAATCTAACCGGGTATCCTTTTGAAAAGAAAACCATATTATAAAAATATGCAGAGGGAAAGGGCATTGATTCCCCTGTTTGTTTTTATTGTAATACTTTTTCTTTTTTTCCTCCCTTCTTTACTTTTCGGATCGACAAAAAAAGAATTCCTGACGGTCAGGGAAAGAGCCTGGCTCGAGAAAATGGGGACTTCCATCGTGGTGGCCCCCGAAACCAATTATCCTCCCCTGCATTTTCTCGATGAAGAAGGAAGATTCAAGGGTATTGCTGAAGATTATCTTCAGCTGATGGAAAAATGGCTCGGTGTAAAATTCAAAAGGGTATCAGTGCATAAATGGCACGATATACTTGCAGGCGCAAAGAACAGAGATGTCGACATTGTACCGACCATTGTACAGACCCCTGTACGGGAGAAATATTTTAAGTTTACCGTACCCTATATTGTTTCCCCCACCATGATCATCATGCGGCAGGACGCCGCGCGCCTCTCAGGCCTTAAAGAGATGCAGGGAATGAAAATAGCCGTGACCCGCGGTTACCAGATAAATGATTATGTAAAGCAGTATCATCCCTACCTTGAACTCGAACCGATGGCAAATGAGGTAACCTGCCTGCGCAGTGTCTCCTCGGGGAAAGTTGATGCCGCCCTTGTCCAGCTCGAGGTGGCATCCTATTATATAGAAAAATACAGGATTCGAAACCTGGCCCTGGCAGGAAAGTCGGGGCATGTCTATCGTTTCTCCTTTGGCTCTCGCAATGACTGGCCGCACCTCAACAGCATACTGGGAAAGGCTCTCAGTATGATTTCCCTGGAAAAACGCAATGAAATTCACCGCAGGTGGATACGTCTTTCCACAAATCAGGAAGAGGGACAAGATGTCATAAAGAGAGTGGGAAAGGTTTTAGCAATAGTCCTTCCCCTGTTGTTTCTGGCTGTCTTTATATTTTTCCTGGCAGGGAAAAGGTGTACCTGGAAAAGTGAGGGGAAAGTAATTTCTTTTTCCAGGTTTTTTTCCGGCTATTCTCCTGGTGTCCTCATTGTAGCGTCACTGTCGATTGCGGTATTGCTTGTTTTTATATATCTCTATATCGAGAGAGAGAATCCTCTCAGCAGGGAGTCTTTTCTCAGTCCCGAAGAGCGCCTCTGGATTATAAAGAGAAAAACGCCTATCCGGCTTGCCCCTGATCCATCCTGGGCACCGATTGAATACTTTGACAGCAAGGGGGCACATCGCGGGATTACCGCCGATCTTCTCAGGGAGATAGAGAAGAGAACAGGCCTTGATTTTCGCATTGTAAGGTATCCTGCATGGGATAATATCCTCAGGGGTGCAGAACGTGGTGATGTTGACTGTCTTTCTTCTGTTGTTTCGAAAGAGGGCTTTCGGTCTTACCTTCGCTATACCCGCCCCTATCTGAAAGTTTCAAACGTGATTCTTACAAGAAGTAGAGTGAATGAATCGAGCAGTCTCGGTGAATTGCAAGGGAAGAGAGTTGCTGTTGTCAGGGGGCATGCAGTTTATTCATTTTTGAAAAAAGATTATCCCGGGATTATTTATATAAAGGAAGTTGATACTGCCACGGGCCTGAAAAAGCTTTCCTTCGGGGAAGTCGATGCAATGGTAGCGGACCTTCCTTCTGCCACCTGGTTTACGGCACGTGAAGGACTGACCAATGTTAAGGTGGCAGGCATTACCCCTTATACAAACGATATCGCCTTTGGAATCCGGAAGGAACTTCCCCTTCTCCATTCAATTATGGATAAAACATTAAAGAGTATAAGTGCCGATGAACTAAAAAAAATTCAGCGGCGCTGGATCGGGCTTCCTGCTGAAAAGCTGACGGATTCATCACTGTTCCGGTATATCTCCATGGTCATGGCTGTTGCCGCTGTCATCATTATTGTTATCTTTCTCTGGAACCTGAGCCTGCGCCGCGTTATCGCCAGAAAATCAATTGAACTCTCGGAAGAACTGGCAGAACGGTACCGCGCTGAAAAGGCCCTGGTACGGGAGCGTGACATCAACGAACTGGTTATCCAGACATCTCCCCTTTTCTATGCCGCCATCAATGCCGCTGGTGAAATTCTTCGTGTCAACAGTTCTCTTCTTGAGAAAACAGGTTTTGCCCGGGAGGAGCTTATCGGCCATGATTTCGTTGTCACCCTGATTAAAGAAGAAGAAAAGGAAAGTGTACGTAAGGTGCTAAAGGAAATGATGGAGGAAACAGACCAGGTGGAACATAAAAGCCATATCGTTTCCCGTGACGGGCATGTTATCAAGGCTGAATGGTATGGCAGTTCTGTCTTTACCCGTAAGGGTGAACTGGAATTTGTCTTTCTTCTCGGCATCGATATCTCGGAGAGGGAAAGAACCCAGCAGATCATGATACAGACAGAAAAAATGATGACCGTGGCGGGGCTTGCGGCAGGGATGGCTCATGAGATTAACAATCCCCTGGGCATTATCTCCCTTGCACTTCAAAACGCACGCCGCCGGCTCGATCCCGGAAATGAAAAAAACAGGAAGGTGGCAGAGAAGCATGGTCTTGATTTTGATAGGCTGAAAAATTATCTCGATGAAAGGGAATACAACAAGTTTATCGACAGTATTCATGTCTCAACAGAAAGGGCGGCAAAGATCGTCAGTAATATGCTGCAGTTCAGCAGGCACGCGGGAAGTGAACGTCAGTGGGTCGATCTGAATGAAATCATTGATGAAGCGCTGGAACTCGCATCAAGTGATTATGATATTAAAAAAAAGTATGATTTCAAGACGGTAGTAATCAAAAAAGAATATAGTGACGACCTGCCGCTGGTTTACTGTGTGCGCACGGAAATTGAACAGGTTGTTTTTAATCTCTTAAAAAATGCGGCCCAGGCCATTTCAGGTATGGAGAAAAAGGATTACTCGCCATTTATTCGTATTGCCACCAGGAAAGAGGGTGACTGGCTTGTTCTCACTATTGAGGATAATGGTCCGGGAATGGATGAACAGACAGTGAATCATGCCTTTGAGCCCTTTTACACCACCAAGTCTGCCGGTGACGGCACGGGACTGGGTCTCTCTGTTGCCTATTTTATTATTACACAGAACCATTCAGGCAGTATAAAACTGCAGTCCCGCCCGGGAGAAGGAACCCTTTTCCATATTTCACTTCCCCAGTCATAGTGCCGAGACCGTTAAGAAAAGAATTAAATGAATCGGCACTATCGCCCTTTAACCTGAAGAGCCTGCTTCAGGTATATTAGTTAAACATTACAGGTAGTTCAAATTCACGCGGTGAAGGCAATAGTTTTAAAATTCTTGACGCCTGTGAATTTCTACCGGTAGATATAGTACGGGTTGAGGAGGCCGTGTCTGATGATGAGGATTTTATTTTTGTTTGTGTCTGTTGTTGTATGCCTTCAGGCTGCCGGGTGCAGTATTTCCAAAGACCGGTTTGACAGGTCTGTTGATCATCCCGCGGGTATGCGCGTCCTGAAGGGAATCAGCAGCCAGGTTTTCATCCGGCGGGATTCCCTGGGGATACCCTGTGTTGTGGCAGAAAACGAAGAAGACCTTTTTTTCGGGGCAGGTTACGCCACTGCCACTGACCGACTCTGGCAGATGTACATGATGTCCATGGCCATGCAGGGACGCCTTTCTGAAATGGCGGGAGAGGATATGCTGCAGATGGACCTTTTCATGCGAACCCTCAACGCGAAAAAGTTTGTCCGCAGGGCAGTAAAACGCCTTGATAAAGGGTCCCTCCGAGTTCTCGAATCTTTTGCCGCCGGGGTCAATGCCTACATCGAAGAGAAAGAAAACTTCCCCGCGGAGTTTGTTCTCACCGGGTACCGGCCTGAAAAATGGCGTATCGAAGATTCCCTCTATGTTTTCGGCATGCTGAATCTCAACGTGAGCTTTAACTTTATCGAGGAGCTGCACTTTCTTGTTCTTGCCGAAAAGGTCGGCTATGCCCGTGCCGCATGGCTCTTTCCCGTTCATGGAGACGAACCACTTCCTTTATCTGAGGCCCTTAAATTGAGGGAAGTCGAACCTTCACGGCTCATCAAAAAAATATCAGGCCTTAACAATCTGCGGGAGAGAATGCGTTCTCTTCTCGGGACCGGTATCCCCGCATCGAATAACTGGGCACTGGCGGGAAGCCGCACTGCCAGCGGTAAAAGCATTGTCTGCAATGACACCCATCTTTTTCTCATGATCCCTAATTCATGGATGATCATGCACCTGAAGTCACCCACCTATGAGGCGGCGGGTGTCACCACGCCGGGGATACCCCTGGTGACGCTGGGAAGTAACGGCAAGCTCGCCTGGGGGGCAACCATGGTCATGGCGGACAGCCAGGATATTTTTCTCGAGAAGATGCGTTACGATAATGTCACTCCCTATTATTATTACAAGGGAAGTTACCGCCCCGCGAAGGTGAGAAAAGAGACCTTCAGGATCAAGGATGAAAAGCCTGTCAGCATCGACATCGTGGAGACGCCCCACGGCCCACTTCTCAACGAGGCGTTACAAAAACTTCCCTTTCCGCAGAAACTCCCGGTTCAGCCCCTGCCCGGAAAGAGTGAATACGGCATTGCCCTGTCATGGGCCCTTGAGGGCGGGGCTGAGACCTTCAGGGGATTCTATCTCATGGGAAAGGCACATACCATGAAGCAGGCGCGCAGGGCCCTGGGCATGGTCAAGAGCATCTACCTGAACATTGTCTACGGTGACAAAGACACCATCGCCTGGCAGGTGACCGGTTCCTTCCCCCTGCGGAAAAAGGGCCGCGGCATGCTGCCGTCGCCGGGATGGAGCGGTGACTATGACTGGAAGGGGTCTCTTCCCTTTGCAGAGAATCCTTCAAAGACCGCTCCCCCTGAAGGGTACCTGGCCACGGCGAATAACAGGACAGTGCCTGTAGACTTCCCCCATACCCTTACCTCGTCATGGTATCACCCTGACCGTGCTGAACGACTGAAAGATGTTCTGGGTAAAGTGAAAAAGGCAACCGCCCGTGACATGGAACGTCTGCAGTTCGAGCAGTATTCACCCATGGCGCGAAAACTGCAGGCAATGATTTTTAAAGATGAGAAAAAAGTTCGCCATGCCCTTGCCGGCCTCAGTTCATCTTCGGCGCGAAAGCGGGCCCGCCGTGCCCTGAAGATGCTGCGCCCCGGTATCTTTGACTGCCGCATGAAGGCATCATCGGCACCGGCCGCGGTGATGGGGGCCTTTATGCATACTGCCACGCGAAATATTTTTCTCGATGAACTCGGCCCCGGTAAGGGCCATGCATGGCAGGCCTTTCTCGATGTGAACATGATGTCTTATGGCGCCCCGGAGGACCACCTGCTTTCTCGCCCCGAATCTCCCTTCTGGGACGATGTCAGAACAAAGAAAAAAGAAACCCGTCATGATATCATTGCCCGTTCACTGGCCGATGCCATCAGCCTCTGCCGTGACGAAATGGGCTCTGACCCGGCTCTCTGGAAGTGGGGGGCCCTGCACCGGTATCACTGGAAACATGATTTTACTAAGGAGACCATCTTTTTTCACGGCTACTTTAACCGCGGCCCCTATCCGGCGGGGGGAGACAACCACTCCCTGAACGTGGCGACCTTTTCATGGGGTGAAAATTTTAACGCCTTTAATATTCCCGCCATGCGTCTCATCGTTGATTTCGGACGCCCGGAGCCGGTGTCTCTGATTATGACCCCGGGACAGAGCGGGAACCCGTCGAGCAGGCATTACGGTGACATGATCCCCTACTTTTTAAAGGGAAGGCAGCATACCATGCCCTTCAGCCGCAAGGGCATGGAGGAACAGTACCGGGACATTCTGCGCCTGGTTCCCGGTAAGGGTATGGCGCGATAATTTTTTTATGAAAGCGGGATAATCACCCTTTTTCATATTTTTTCAACAGTGCAACAATCTTTTTATGTCCCTCTTCTTTTGCGCGTTCAAGGGGACGTTTCCCGTCTTCATTCGGTATTAAAGGGTCAGCCCCTTTTTTAAGGAGGAGTTTTACGATTTCAACCTGGCCTGTTTTGGCCGCGGCGTTGAGGGCGGTCACCCCCAGCCTGTTGGGAATGTTTACGTCGGCGTTTTCTGCCAGGAGTGTTTTTACAATGTTTGTGTTGCCGTTGTATGCGGCAATATTTAACGGGGTTGTACCGTATGAGTCAGCCCTGTGAATGTCCGCTCCTTTTTCTACCAGGAGACGTACCAGTTTCCTGGCCCCGGTCGCTGCCGCGAGAAAAAGGGCTGAACGGCCGTTGTGGTCTGTAATATTCGGATCTGCCCCCTGGTTAAGAAGTTCTTCACCGGTGTCATCGTCTGTATCATAGGCGGCCTCGAGAAGACCGGCGTTTAATTTTTCGTTTTTCAGTGAATCGCTGTTCGTGGTAAAACCGATATACCATTTTTTGACTGTTTCGACAGGATGCATGCGGAGCCAGAGATCATCAGGCAGGTAGATGTCGGCAGAGCAGTACCGGCAGGTAACCAGGCGTGAGGTGCCGTCAACCTTCAGGTTCCCTGCACATCCGGGGCAGGTGAAAAAGACCGGTTTTCCCGCGGGGATTTCCTTATCGCCGTCCGGGGCGTCACTCAGGGCATTTACCAGCAGCACGGCTTCAGGGACAAGGAGGGTGAGCCATGAGGGTGCGGGAATGAGCCTGTTTTTGCTGCCGCATTTCGGGCAGTAGAGGGTTGCCTCCTCTTTGATGCTATCAGGTATTCCCTGCAAAAGGGTTCCGCATGAGTGACAGGCGGGTTTTTCTCTTATGACAGTCATACTCCGGCTGAGACTGCCGGCCAGGGTTTGTGATTCCATTCCCTCGCCCTCTTTGAGTTCCTGTATGTCATTGACCAGGTCTCCAATGATAGATTTCCAGGTCATGGCGGGGATGTCAGCTTCATTCTGGCAGGAATTGCAGAGGAGTTTTTGTACGGGACCGTTGATCATGACGGGATTCCCGCATTTCTTGCATTCGGTTTTGATTTCAACGGAAGTAAAAATCATGTTTTTCCTCGCTCTGAGCAGTATTTGTGGAAGGGATCTTTCTAAATCTGGAAAAAGAGAAAGTCCTCCTCGCCGCAGGCGGGACGTATACGTTATTGCCTGCTGGATATACAGCAGGTAATAAGATTACCATGATAATGAAGAAAAATCAACGATCTTTATAGGAAGTTCAGGTGTTCCCCGGCAGAATATTCCCGAAAACCCCTTGACATTCTGAATGCCCTTGTCTATTTGTATCAACAATAATACAAATTTATGAGAGAAGAAAACTGAAGAATGGAAAAGAGACTTCATTCCTTCGGATTTAAAATTGAACCATGGATAAGATTACCTTCGAAAATCAGCAGATACCCCTTCACTACCAGATTGCCGATTATCTTCTGAACATGTTGAAACAGGGGGAACTCAATCCGGGAGAGAACCTTCCCCCTGAAGAAGAACTGCGAAAAATCTTCAGCGTCAGCCGTACTACCATTCGCCGGGCACTGGAACATCTCCTTAACCAGGGACTCCTTTTTCGCAAGCAGGGTAAGGGCACTTTCTGGACGGAGAAGGCCCACAGCATCCATGAAGAAAAACTTTCCGGTATCAACCGTGAGATTTTCAATATTACCGGGGAGACATCTGTCAGGGTCCTGGGAAAGGAAATGGCCCCGGGAAGCCCTGAGGTTCGTTCCTTTCTCGGACTGCCTGAAGGTGAGGAAGTGGTGATTTTTCGGCGCGTCCGTTATACAGGCTCTGAGCCGATGAGCTACACGGTGAACTATCTCCCCGCCAGGATCGGAGATCAGGTCAGGGAATCGCACCTGGAGAAAAGGACCATGCTGGAGACCCTGGAAAGTGTCTGCGGTATCGGCCTCAGTATTGTAAAACACGAGGTGGAGGTGACACGGGCCAGCTCTGAGATTGCCGGTCACCTGGGGATCGCGGTACTCGATCCTGTCCTGACGGTGAACACCACCGTGTTTGAAAGGGACAACAGTCCCGTGGAGATTGTCTGGAGTTATTTCGTAGAAAACAAATACAAGTTCAGGGTCGTTTTTGACCAGTAAAGGGAAAAGGCCCTGGGCAGTTTATAAGATAAAAAAATCAGGAGGCCTTTATGGGAAACTATAAAGAAGTTTACAATGAATCTATCAACAACCCTGACAAGTTCTGGGGAAAAGCGGCAGAACTGATTCAGTGGTACAAAAAACCGGAATCAGTTCTGGATGACTCAAATCCCCCCTTCTACCGGTGGTTCAGTGGCGGGGAAATGAATACCTGTTATAACGCCCTCGATTACCATGTAGAAGAAGGGCGGGGGGATCAGACAGCATTGATCTATGACAGTCCTGTCACCGGTACAGTAAAAAAATATTCTTACAGTGAACTGCGTGACAGTGTTGCCGCCTTTGCCGGTGTCCTCAAAGCCCAGGGCGTATCAAAGGGGGATCGTGTTATCATCTACATGCCCATGATTCCTGAAGCAGCGGTGGCCATGCTTGCAACAGCACGTATCGGTGCTGTCCATTCAGTTGTCTTTGGGGGATTCGCCTCTAATGAACTGGCCATCAGGATCGATGACGCCAAGCCGAAGGTTATCATTTCCGCTTCATGCGGTATCGAGGGCAAAAAGGTCATTGAGTACAAGCCCCTGCTTGATGCGGCCATTGACATTGCCTCTCATAAGCCTGACCACTGTATTATTTACCAGCGTGAGCAGGTCAGCTCCTCCCTGGTGAGTGGACGTGATGTGGACTGGAAGGAGGCCGTCAAAGCTGCAGAGCCTGCGGACTGTGTTCCGGTTAAGGCAACAGATCCCCTTTACATTCTCTACACGTCAGGAACAACGGGCATGCCCAAGGGCGTGGTACGCGATAACGGGGGCCATGCCGTTGCCCTGAAATGGAGTCTTGAAAATGTTTATGATGTTGCCCCCGGGGATGTCTGGTGGGCCGCCTCTGACGTGGGCTGGGTCGTTGGGCATTCATACATTGTGTATGCACCCCTTCTCCAGGGATGTACCACCATTCTTTACGAGGGAAAACCCGTGGGTACACCTGACCCCGGCGCCTTCTGGCGAATTATTTCAGAACATGGAGTCAAGGCCCTCTTTACGGCCCCAACGGCCTTTCGCGCCATCAAGAAAGAAGACCCCAATGGCGAGTACCTGAAAAAGTATGACCTCAAGGGCTTCAAGTACCTCTTTCTTGCAGGAGAAAGGCTCGATCCCGATACCTATCACTGGGCCAGTGACATGCTGAAGGTCCCCGTTATTGACCACTGGTGGCAGACTGAAACGGGATGGCCCATTGCAGCTAACTGCATGGGCATTGAGCAGTTTCCCATTAAGCCGGGGTCTCCCACCAAGGCGGTACCGGGATACCAGGTGGAGATCCTCGACAGTGACGGAAGGGTACAGGGTCCCGATACAGAGGGGCTTGTTGTCATGAAGCTGCCACTTCCCCCCGGAACACTCCCCACACTGTGGGAGAATGACCAGAAGTTCAGGGAATCATACATGGATGTCTATCCCGGCTATTATTTTACCGGTGACGGGGGATACATCGACAGCGAGGGATATGTCTATATCATGGGTCGTGTTGATGATGTCATAAACGTGGCGGGGCACCGTCTTTCAACAGGGGGCATGGAGGAAGTCGTTGCCCAGCATCCCGACGTGGCGGAATGTGCCGTTATCGGTGTCGCTGATGATTTCAAGGGACAGCTTCCCCTCGGTTTTGTTGTATTGAAAGAGGGGGCAGCGAAACAGGAAGATGAGATCGTGAAGGAACTGGTGCAGATGGTGCGCGAACAGATCGGTGCTGTTGCGGTTTTTAAACAGGCCCTGGTTGTCAAGCGTCTGCCCAAGACCCGTTCAGGCAAGATTCTTCGGGGGACCATGAGAAAGATTGCCGATGGCGAGGAGTTCAAGGTCCCCTCAACCATTGATGATCCCACAATTCTTGATGAGATCAAGAGCTCTCTCGCGGTAAGAGGATAGGAATATTTTTACGTTGGGTGAAGGCGATGTTGGCCAACGTCGCCTTCACCCAAAGACCAACGTCGCCTTCACCCAACGACCAACGTCACCCTCAATTTTAGAATCCTGTTATTTTCTTCGCACAATGAGCCGTTTTCTGCGAACCTGCCATTCAACTTTCTCTTTTTTCTCCAGCACCTGCAGGTGGGTAAAGACCTCTGAGGTTGCCAGAAAGGTTTCAAGTATTTTTCGTTTACCTTTTTCAATCTCTGGAAAGAGAAGGCGGGCCGTTTCGTAAACAGTGAATTCTCCCTCTTTCATGATGTCAAGGATCGCCCTGTCCCGTTCCCGGTAGCCGCGGCGGTACATGTTCAGTGTTTTCTCCAGGTCTTCTATTGGTGCGCCATGACCGGGAAAAACAAGTTCCGGTTGAAGTGACTCGATGGTGGCCAGTGAGTGGTAGAATTCCTCCTGGCTCATCCGCTTCGGCATAAGCTCTTCTTCATCGAGCATGACAAAGGCATTGGGGGTTATGTGGGGAAGTATGGTATCTCCCGAGAAGAGGATTTTTTCTCCGGGAAGCCAGAGACAGATTGAACCCTTCGAGTGGCCCGGTGTTGAGATGACCCTTGCAGGGTAACTTCCCACGATTAACTCGTCTCCATCACCTGCGGTATAATCGACCCTGCAGTGTTTCGCCATGGACTGAAAGACCATGTCGAGAATCCTGAAGCCCAGGCGGTAGCGGGCCGGTGTGCCCATGAGACGGGAAAAGGCAGTTGACTGTTTTTTTGAGATTCCCCCTTCGCCATGGATAAAGGGTATATCTTCTGCATGGGCGATGATGGCGGGCTTTTTCGTTTTTGCCTTTTTCAGTATTTCACTGGCAGCGCCATAGTGGTCGATGTGCCCGTGGGTAAAGATTACCTGGTCGATATCATCGATTTTGATTCCCAGTGTTTCGATGGCCTCCGCCAGGAGGGGCGCGTGTTTAGAAGTGCCTGTATCGAGCAGGGTTATCCTGTCACCAATGAAGAGGTAGCTGTTGACAGGGCCCGGTTTTCTCCCCGGGAGGGGAAGGGTGATACGATGAACATAGGGATAGATTTCAGTTGTCTTTAAGGTAGTTGTCATAAGCCTGCAGCCTTTTTTGTTTATTCTTCTGCGGGGAGGCTCCCGGTGTCAATAAATAAAAAGGGACAGGAAAGCATGTTCCCCTGTTTAAAAAGACGACATTGTGCTATGTTGCCTTTTTAAACAGGGGGTGCTTTTTCTATTTTGCGTATTTTGGCAGTTTGACCATTTTGCGCATTCCCAGCAGAGTTTTGTACGGATTTTTTTTTGCAAACATATTGGCCACAGAGTCAGGAATCGGGGCCATGGGGTTGACCCTGTTGATATAGGTTACCCTGGTTTTGTTGTCGTTAATTTTTTTCATGATGCAGGTGGCCTTCATGTCTGTGATTCTCACATATTTTTTCGTTACCGGTTGAATGGCCGGAACATAAGCCGCCATTTTTACCGTCACGATACCTTTGGGTAAGTTGGTAATAAATCGTGTGTCTATCTGCAGGTCCCTGTTGCTGAGGGGCCATGGAACGTCTATAACATTGTAGGCGATAAGATGGTCTTTGGAAATTCGTTTCAGCAGTTTTGCCTCAAGACAGTCTCCCATCCACCGGGGCTGGCTGTCAACGTCACGAAGAACCCTGACACAGGTTTCGATGGGTGCGTTGATAACGGTAACACCCATGAATTCATCAAGGGGGCATCCTTTGGCCGGTCGGGTGTATACCTTGATACCATTTTTATTCAGGGCGAGTTTCCATTTACCAGCCTCGGCGTTGAGTGAAACTGCCGCAACAGCCAGCATGACGGCAATGACAATTGTTTTTTTCATAATGACCTCTTTTATTATTAAATTTTTTGAGTTTTTTGACAGGGGGAAGTTCTTCCCTTCCTGCCTTTTTTTACTAAAGATATCTTTCCTCCGCCTTGAGCTCTCTGTTGAGAATTTTTCCCAGGAGACGAGACATGGCCATGATGGAAAGACTCGGGGGAGAGCCCGGTGACTCGGGAAAGAGACTGGCGTCACAGACATAGAGATTGTCGCATTCAAAGCGGAAGTTTTTGTCCGCCATGCTTCCCATGGCAACGGTGCCCCCGGGGTGGCCCCCCGCCCACTGGAGCATGGAGAGGGACGATTCCTTTGCCCCGGCGCGGAGCATGATATCCCGCGCCACACCGACGCCGCGGTCCATGCGTTTTATATCACTTTCTGTAACGGGTTTGCTTGTTCTTTCATTGGGAAATATTTCTCCCCTGTCATCTTCGGCGAGCTTGACGAAAAGACCCATGCCGCGGCGCACAAAGGGGAGCTTGTGCCAGTTC
>CAZHNW010000048.1:14904-30924 GCA_964534225.1 uncultured Leptospirales bacterium
ATGGCGACACGGGGCCTGATGAGTGACATGACAAGCCATGTTCCCAGGGCGGCATTGTTGCCGATCATAAAACCGTCAGAGTCAGCATAACTTTCGATGGCGTGGCTGAAGGTCTGTTCTCCCCACTGCCCGCCCCTGGGGTCAGAGCTTAGCCCATAGAGTATTGTCATCGGGTCCATGAAGAAGCGTTTTCCTACCTGGGAATACCCGGAACGCTGCAGTATGGCGGGGGTTCCAATACCCCCGGCGGCAAGGATAACGGCGCCGCTTCTGATTTGACTTCCCCCCTTAATCTTTACCCCCTCTACCCGGGACCGGTTTTCGTTGAAGAGAAGCTCTTCGACGGGAGAAGATGTTTTGAGAAAAAAATTCTCAGGATAGCGGGCCAGGCCCTCTTCGATGATTCGTCGTGTTGTCCACTTGGCGTCGCGGGGACATCCCAGCATGCACCAGTCACATCCTTCGCGGCAGATGTCGGGATCGACAAACTTTTCCTGTTCTTCGAAGGGGGTGCCCGCCTCTTCTGCCGCTTTGATGAGTCGTTCAAGTCCGTGATACCCGTGCCGGTTATAAAAGCGGGGGGGAAGTGTGCGTGTGCCGATTTCATTTTTTATCTCCGCCGCCTCCTGCCTGAAATCAATGCCCATCCGCCTGACGAGCTTCTCAGAGGGATTGAAAACATTACCCTGGTAGATCATGGATGATCCCCCCACGGTAATGCCCCGTTCCATGACCACGCCCTCCCGTGACCGGTTGAAGGCAAAGAACCTTTCGGAGAGGCGCATACCAAAGGGGAATCCAAGGAGACGGCGGTGCCAGGCGCCTTTTTCCAGGAGAAGGACTTTATTGCCGTTACGTGCCAGTTCAAGGGCAACAGGCGCCCCGCCGGGGCCTGTCCCGGCGATGATATAGTCATATTCTCTGCTCTGGTTTTTGTTCATCTTTTGACTCCTTTTTTTACTCAATGCCTGTTGTTACTCTTTGAACCGGTAGTCGTTTCCGGCGGTGCGTACCAGGTCGGTGGAAATGTCTTTCCTGTTTTTTACCTGTTCAAAAAATGCCTGGAGACGTGTTCGGGCCTGTCCCTCCGCCCCGCTGTAGAGTTCCCTTTCCAGGGCAAGAAGGGGGACACTGCGTTTTTTGAATTCGTTGCGGTAGATAAAGAGTTCTCCTCCCCAGAGGTCACAGAATTTCAGTTTTTCGGCTATGACGGCTTCGATGTTTCTTTCTTTGATGGTGCGGGCGATATATTCGATACGCCCCCTGAAATCGTTCATCATGCGGGGGCAGGAGACATGGCGCAGGTATCTTTCCGCCAGGGCGGCAACAGGATCACCCTCTTCGCTGACGAGAAGGTCGTGGTAGCGGGAACCGAGACAGATGGTGTCTCCAATGATGTCTCCTTCCGCCTCTTCGATCATTTCGAGATGGGCAACTTCTTCGATACATCCCGCGGCGAGAAAAACCCGTACCTTCCCGGGAGTGGGCGCTTCTCTCTCTTTGAAAAAGGCCAGGGCCCCTGAGAGAAGGTCTATGGATGCCTCCACGGGAATAACAGATATTCCCTGGAGGATGGCGAGAAACTCACTTCCCCTCAATGGAGAGGGGGAGCTTTCCCTGAGACGGTCGATTTCCTGCAGGAGCCGGCGCCTTTCATTATAGAGTGCAATGGATGCCCCCAGGGCTTCGGGTGAAACCGTCAGTGCGAAGTGTTCTTCAATGTGCTGTATCAGTTTTTTTATTTCAGCGGCAAGGCGTCTTTCTGCGCTCCTGTTGATGATGTGGGGGGCGGCGAACATGAACCTGAATTCAGGGGAAAGGTCTGCGTGGCGCCAGTTGTCGTACATGCGCCGGTTGTGGTCGCACCCGTTAAGAAAGACAATACCGTCGAGAAAGGAGAAATCGCCGTTCAGGGCCTTGTCGAAACAGTGGCGTACAAAGGTGCAGTTGAGTGAAGAAAAATAGACGTCTCCCTTTGTCGTGCCCTGCGAACCCCGTGTGTTCATGCGAAAGGGAACGAATCCCGCAGCGTGTAAGACCTCTTCAGGGATATAGGAACAGAAGTAACCCATGATTTTTTTTCCTTCCTCATGGCTTTTTTTGAGAAAGGGATTGTAGTCAACCGAAGCGATTTCCCTGAATTCTTCGATAATGTTTATACCGCTTTTGTTCATTTTTATGCCCATCCATTGCTGATAAAAAAGGTGCGTATCTGGTCACGCAGTTCCTCTTCGGAGG
Source organism: uncultured Leptospirales bacterium (assembly GCA_964534225.1). Classification (GTDB taxonomy): domain Bacteria; phylum Spirochaetota; class UBA4802; order UBA4802; family UBA5550; genus CAZHNW01. Next base: position 17,143 of record CAZHNW010000048.1, read on the forward strand.
TGTGCCGGTTATCCATGATATCGAGATTCAGGTAGAGTGCGGGCATGTTTCTTTCCGCCAGGTAGTCCCTGATAATTTTAAGTGCCGCCCATCCATGCTTGCAGCCGTTATGCCCCATGAAAAGGACACAGTCCGCGGAGTATTCCTCGATAAGGCGTCCCAGCTCTTCAGTGAGAAATTCTGACGGGCCGTGGCACTGCCGTCCCATGCCGAGGTGCATCTGTGTTTTTGCAAGGCCGCGGATCATTGTCTCAGGGCGCGACGTGTCGATGGGAAAGGTAGAGATGTGGCCGATAAAGTCGGCGACAACAACGGCGCCGAATTCCTCTTCCATCCATTTGAAGATGTAGGTAAAAAAGCCGATGGGGGGGAACCACATAATGATGCGTATTCGCTCATTTTTGACGGTGCCGATTCCGCGGTCGAAGCGTTTTCGGGTCACCTCGTAGAGTCCCCGGGCAAGGTCAACGGCTTCCTGCTGGCGAATGGCAACTTCCCGAATGACCCAGAAATAGAGGAGGGAGATCATGGTCCCGGGGCAGGGAACAGCACGGTTCATCTCGCAGATTTCTCCCAGGTAGTGATTGATCTCGTTGACCCGTTCCAGGACATCTTTCAACTTCCCCCAGTCAATTGCTTTTTGAAGGTGTTCTTCAAGGAAGTCAACGCAGTTCCACATGTTCTCCTCGAAGTAGCGGTAGGATTCGTCGTCCTTCCAGTAGGGGGTATCGAAAGAGAAGGTGGGGGCTCCGGTAAGATATTCCAGGGCCTGGTAAATGGAGATGCTCGAGTCACAGGGATGAGAGGCTGCAACGATCAGGGTCGGGTCGGGGATCTGCTTGAGAAGGAAGGAACCGACACTGAGTTTCACGGCACTGCAGTTCTCCACGGGGATTCCCTGTTCTTCTGCAGCGGCAATGAGCATGGGGGGGTAGGCCTCTCCATAGGTGTTGCCGAATATGTTCAGGGTCTCCGTGTTGAAAGAGGCGACATCAAAGGCCTCGATAAGTTCAGCGCTGAGGATCCATTCAACCCAGACAACGGGTTCATTTTTTTTCTGTGCCTTCAGGGCCCGCGCCATACTGTCGCGCAGGGCCTTTGCCCCCCATCTCATTGCCTCCATCTCTTTGGGAGGAGTCAATCCCCCTCCAAAGGTGAGGAGACCGTACCGCCATGTACGGTTGAGAAAATTTTCACGTTTTTCATAGAAGGGTCTCAAAAGGCGCATTAACAGGTAGACGGGACGGGGCAGAAGAAGTGCCAGGTAGAGAAGGTTGAGCCTGCGGTAGACGGTAAACCGCACCAGCTTGTTCTGCTTCAGTTTTCGTGATTTCTTGAAAAGCATTTTCCTGTTCCGCCCCGGGTAATATGACCCTGTGTATGTAAAAAAAATCGATATGATTCTGACGTAATGATAGGGAGGTCCTGTCATAAGGGCAATACTTTTTCAGAGAAGGGGAGTGCACTCAGCAAAGTTGAGAAATTATTCATTCATCAGGTATATATCCTCACCTGTCGTAAGTCTCTTTACCGGGAGGTGCCGCGGGGCAGTGTCAGGATAAAGACGGTTTTCCCCGGGGGGTCTGAAAAAACATCAATTGTACCCCCGTGGCCTTCCATGATGTTTTTGCTGATGCTCAGGCCGATACCGGTGCCGGCATCACCCTTGGTGGAGTAAAATGGTTCCCATATTGATTCGATTTTATCAGCGGGAATGCCTTTGCCGTTATCTTCTACTTCTATTATAACACTGGTGTCCTCAAGGCGGCTTCTGAGTGTGATGCTGCCCTTGTCGTCTGTTGCCTGGGCGGCATTGCGGATCAGGTTGAGAAGAACCTGCAGCAGCTTGTTGCGGTTGCAGACCAGTGTTCCCGTGTAGTTTTCTTTAATTTTAATATGTTTGTTTCTTACATCAGTATCCAGTTGAGCAATAGCTGTCGCTTCCTTTATGATTGCCGTGAGTGGTTCCTCTTTCATAGTATAGGAGACTTCGCGGTTGCTGGTAAGTGAGTCGATTTCATCGAGAAGGGAAATGATCCTGTCATGGCTGTCAAAAACATATTGCAGGTACTGCCTGTCATCTTCAGATATTTTTTCTTTCAGAAAGGAGAGGCGGGGAATAACTCTAAGCTGGTTGCGTATTATTCGGGAAAGACCTGACGAGAGATTACCGATAATGGCCTTTTTTTCCTGGAGGAGAAGTTTTCCCTGTGTATGTTTCAATTCATTCAGTGTCTTTGTGAGATTCTCATTGTTAGAGACGAGTTCCCTGCTGAGTTTCTGGTTCATGGAAAAAAAATGAGAAAATTTCATTGAAAGGAGAAATGAATGAAAAAAAAGAAAAATGAGAAACCCCAGGGGAGAAAAAGCGGGAAAGATAAAGATATGAAGATTGCTGGAAATTTCCATCAGTATGATAAAAAAGAAAATGGTATATCCGGCAAGAATGATTCGCGCCCCTTCTCTTTTTCGAATGGCGGCAATAATCAGTATAAGTAATGCAGCGATAATCAAGATAATAATGAAAGATTCATAGAAGGGGAGGGAAAAGGAAAAGATTTCTACCGGTGTGCTCAAAAGGATGATGATAAATACCCCTGACACGGCAAAGGCTGTTTGCCAGTAGAGTTTTTTTGAGTCTGACGGGTACATTGAATGGATAAAAATAGTGAAAAATGGAACCCCGATAAAGGTTGTCAGGTATGCCAGCCGCATAAAAAGGGTATAATCCATGGAAGGGAAAATGTTCATGAGAAGGCGTTCCCCTGTCTGGAGATTGCGAAATGATAAAATGAAACTGACAATGCTGAAATAGAGATGAGATTTTTCTTTTTTGTTGAAAAGGAAAAGTACCAGATGGTAGAAGCCCATGATAAGAAGGGCCCCCATGAGAAAAAGCTGGAGGGCTACTGCTGTGCTGCGGGTATGCTCTACAGAACCTGCGCTGCCAAGGATCAATGGGTTCCACAGGCCGCCGTTACGATGATGGAAGTTGCTGACATGGACTATTATGTCGAATTCATCGCCGGGAGGAACAAAGAAAAAGATACCCGGATTTTCCCGTGGTGTTGATAACTCTTTTTCCCGGCCTGGTTGTCCCGCACCACCAATTTTTTTTTCATTGATAAAAATATGAAATGCTGAACCGGCAGTTTCGGTTTTAATGCCAAGGGATTTCTTTTTAATGGAAGTAGTATTGTTCTCAGGGCGTTTTTTGATTTTTACCCTGAGGCGGTAGGTGGCAAAGCCGAAACGGGGAAGCATGGTGCCGTTGATGGATTCATTATTGCCTTGATGGGGAACTTCTCCCATGAGATCAGGATTCCCTGCTTTCCCTCTGCTGAAATCCTCGGCGGTAAGAAATTTTTCCCAGTAGAATTCCCATTTACCGTTAAGGGGGAATGATGCTGTTTCATGAAGGTCACAGGAGGTCAGGTCGAGAAAACCCCTGTCTACGGAAGGAATGGGGCCTGTTCCTGTTTTTCCTCCACATGAGATTGCAATACATGCCAGGCAGGCCGGGACGAGAAGGATCAACTTCCTGCATATATTTTTTATATTTTCGGGAACCATCAGGTATCGTCACCCCCGGCAGTTTCTCTCGTGCCCACAGGGATTCTGACGGTAAAGGTGCTCCCCTCTCCCTGTCGAGACGTAAAGGAAATGTTTCCCCCGTGTCCCCGTATTATTCTCTGGCAGAGGTCAAGGCCGATGCCGGTATGGGTATCGCCCCGTGTGGTAAAAAAGGGTTCCCAGATATCTTTTTTCATGGAGTCTTCGATTCCCCTGCCGTTGTCCCTGACGGTTAATCCGAGAAATTTATCCTCTTTGAAAACTTTCATGGTGATCTTTTTTTCGCCCCTGTTTTCTGACACTGCTTCCGTGGCGTTACTCAGGAGGTGAATGATCATCTGTATCAGCTTATGTTTGTCCGCATAGACAAGCCCGTCGTAGTCGACATGGCAGGTGACCAGTGAACTCTCTATGCCGGGATCAATGGCGGCAACAGAAAGAGAATCCTTTACAATTTCTTTTGCAGGATAATAGGAAAAGGTGTATGCCGTCTCTTCGTCTTTTGCCAGGGAACGCACTTCGTTGACCATGCTGCTTATCCGGTCGCGTGTTTCTATGGCTTCATGAATGGCCTGGTTTTCCTTTTCGGTGAAATCGCCCTCAACTACTTCAAGGAAGGTGATGGCAGAGAGCTGGTTGCGTATCTCATGGGCAATGCCCGTGGCGAGGCTTCCGATAAGGGCCATTTTTTCCTGGCGCAGCAGTCGTTCCTGTGAAAATTTCAGATCCACCAGTGCCCGGATGAGGCTGTCATTGTTTTTATCAAGACGTGTCGTAAGCATTTCAATTTTATGATAGGACCGGGTATATTTTTTTGAAAGCAGTACTGTTTGAAGGAGGAGAAAGAAAAAGAAACCCATGGGAAGAAGAAAGGTGGTCTGTACGATCAGGCTGTCATAGAGAATGTCATTGATAATGGTAATGAAAATGATGATGAATCCCGCCAGAAAAATTATTGCCCCTTCCCGTTTGCGAAAGCATGCCTGGATAATAACAAAGATGACATAGAGGGCTGCCGCCAGGGTTGCGGCATTGGAGAATTGTACTATCCTTGAGACGAACATGGTATCGGAAAATACTGTTATTCCCGCGAAGGAGCCCATTGTAACGAGTATAATGCGAAAGATATTCTTTGAGAATTCTTCAGGGTAGAGAATTGAAACATAACGGGCAAAGAGCATGACTGCTGCCAGGTAGGTCAGGATTGCCGCCTTAAAGATAAATGTCCATGAAAGGGGATAGACAAGGTGGCTGAAGTTGAGGTTCCCAAAAATAAAGATGCGCAGAGAAACAGTGAAACAGAAGATTGAAAAATACAGATAGGTAACGTCATTTTTTTTGAGGAGAAAGTGCATCAGGTAGAAAATGCTGATAACCAGGATACTGCCAAAAAGAAAAAAATCGAGCATGGTATTTTTTTCATAAATACTGCGAATGTTTTTTTCAGCACCCATCTGCATACTTATTATGATCCCCGCGTCTTTATGGTGAAAGTTGGAGACATGAAGAAAAATGTCCGTTACAGGGGCGGCAGTAATAAAGGCATTCTGGAAAAACGTTTCAGCCTGGCTTTCTTTGCGGGTGGAGGCGACTTTGCCCTGGCATGCCACCAGCTTTCCATTACACCATGCCCGGTAGGCGGTATGGATGTTTTTTAAGCGTATGGCAAGGGGGGGTGTTTTCTCCGGGAGGAGTATTCGCAGATGGTAGCTCCCGTACCCGACAGGGGAGAGCCCGGTGTTTTCCTGCGACCATGAACCGGGAACGGAAATATACCGCTTTGCTTTCGGCAGGGAAGGTGTTGCCGGGTTAATAAATTTTTTCCAGTAGAAGGCCCACTCACCGTCAAGATTAATTACCCTGTTGTTGAAATTGATCTGCCGCAGGTCAAGGAGACCTTTCTGCGCACGGGGAAGGTCGTCTCCCGTGTGTGTGCACCCCTTCAAAAAAAGGCAGAGCAGAAAAGTAACGCTCATTGCAGCAGGTGTGAGCCGGCGCAGGCGAAAACTGGGATGTCGAGGTAACTTTGAGTTCATTTTCTCAAGGGGCGTTGTCATTGTTGTTTTTTGTTTTATCGCACCGGTTATTATTTTAGTATGGCATAACAGGTAAGCCTTCTGCTCGTATAAGAAGGCAATGGAATAAAAATTATATTCTATCAATTTTAGTCTATTTATTATTATTTGTCAAAACTATTGCTTTTTCTTTTCTTTTTTGGCTGTTCTGGATTCTTCCCGGAGCTTTTCCCGGGGGGAGTAAAAATGTGATTGCTTCTGTAATGATTTCCATGAGATTATATTTTTTCAGAAGAAATAACGGATAGTTTATGAAAATAAAAGTATTCTATATGCTTTCTCTCCTGCTGTTTCTCATCGCGGGTTCGGCGACTTCCCTTAACGCCCGCGAGGCGGGGGATTTTTCTGATCTCTTCGAGGGAGAAAAAAAATATTACGGAAGCGAAAAAGAAGAAAAATTTTCGATCAATGCCTTTCTCGTGGAAAGAGAAAAGTGGGAAGACCACAACGCCCTCATGGTCTTTTTTCTTTTCAAGAAAACCGACTATCCCCGGTACCGGTCACTTCGTATCCTCCCTTTTTATTATGGGCTGCAGAGTAAAATTGATAACAGAAAGCGTCTCTGCCTTCCCCTGCTTACCTTTTATAATCGTCTTGATGGCAGCGATGAACTGACGGTATCACTTCCCTATTACTCTCATCTGAAAAAGGGTTCACGTGTGCGATCCCTTTTCTATCTTTTCTGGTGGGGAAGTCAATCGCATCACGACAGTGACCTGACCCGCTGGGGGGCAACACCTGTTGCCTTCTGGTACCGCCATGAGAACAGCCGTCATAATGTTATGGAGAGGCTGCAGGGTAATCCCCTCTATGTCTACAGTTCATCCAGGGGGAAGAAAAGAGACCGCTACACCTTCTGGGCGCCGGTGATACCCCTGACCTGGCACCACCGGTCCCTGCATGGGGGGCACCGCAATTTTTTCTGGCTCATTGATTACAGCTGGCAGACCATAGACGGGCATGACCGGATGAAACGTTTCTGGCTGGCCCCCCTCTTTTTCTGGAAAGATAGAAGTTACTTCCATCTTCTGCCCCCCCTTTACATCAGTCTTAAGGAGACAGGCCTGACCCGGCAGGGAAAGCATCACTACACGCGTACAAGGGCCATTGTCACGCCCCTCTTTGTCTCCTGGCACCGCAACGCCCGGCGTGACGGGCGCCATCTTGAAAGTTTTTTCTGGTTTCCCCTGCTGCCCCTTTTCTATCACAGCAACGAGGGGCGTGACGGAAGCCATACCAATGTTCTCTGGTTTCTCGACTGGTCCCGGGGCGATGACGGGTCGCTGAAACGGTTCTGGCTGGCTCCCCTTTATTTCGGGCGCGATGGCGTTTCAGGGTACCGGCATCTACTTCCCCCCCTCTATCTTTCAGGCTATGACCGCAGCGGGTCGTACCGGCACCTGCTGCCCGTTTTTCTTTCCGGGAAGAGTGAACGGGGAGGATACTTCCACCTGCTGCCCCTTCTTCATTTTACCTGGAAACAGAAGGGCGTTTACATGGCGGGAAGTGAAAGGAACCTTATGGCTGAAAAGAAACGTCACCTGGGAATTGCCGGGGGCTGGTTCCAGACCGATGTTGTGTCCCCTGAAAAATCCGGCACAGATGAAGATACCTTTCTCCTGGCCCGCACAATCTGGTTTCCCCTTCTGCCTCTCTTCTATAGCAGCTATAAGCGTTTTGGCGGGAATCACGTCAATCTCCTCTGGCTCTTTGACTGGAAGAAGGGACCTTCAGGAGAGATGGAACGCTTCTGGTTTATGCCCCTGGTCTTTCACGATTTCTCTCCCGGGGGGTACCGTTTCTATGCCCCCTTTTATTTCAACCCCGGGAGTGACCATGAAAAGAGGGGCCTTTCCTTTGGGGTCTTTCATTATCACCGGTGGAGTGAGAACCGGGAGATCACCTGGGCATGGCCCTGGTACAGCTGGCGTCATTTTCGCACAAAACATTACTACCGCCACGCCCTTCCTGTTTATTTCAGCTGGCGCCTGAAGGGAAGCCGCGGCAGACTCGTTTTTCCCTTCTATCTTTCTTACGAAACAAAGAGGCGTTCCCTCACGGTCAATCTTCTTGGCCTTTCACGGTCCGTTGCGACAGGACCCTTTGCCCCCTCCCTGGGTGTAGGGAAGTATAAGGGGCGCTGGTACCTTGATACGGATTTTTCATGGTTCTATGACCTGGCAAGTATTTCTATGCGCGTCACTGTCTCTGCCCCAAAGGGTGACGCGGTGGAAGAGAAACCTCTTGAGGAAGGCGGCACGCCTTCGACAGGTACTGAAGGGAAAAAGCCCCTCCTTTCGAAAAAGCGTACCTTTGACCGGGAGCATTCCCATAACTTTTTCGGCTTTAAGCTTCTTTTCGGGTGGCTGGCATGGGAGCGGGGAGATACGCGGCGGCACTTTCGTCTTCTTCCCCTGTCATGGTTTACCTGGGATACCGCCTCTGATGACAGGATCTACGTGGCGCCTCCCTTCTTCCTCTGGTATAAATCTGTAGAGGAGAGGGTTGAATACTTTGTCCTTTTTCCCTTCTACGGCAGTCAGCGTGAAAAGGATTCATGGATGCGCGCCTGGTGCCTGAACCTCTACTGGGACGAATACGACGCAAAGGAAAAAAGGCATGAAAGGGACATCCTCTGGCCCCTGGTCAACTGGTACCATTCGCCGAACCGTTCAGGGTGGCGTGTCTTCCCCCTTGTGTGGCATAAAAAGAAACTCGAGGAGAAGGGCAGGCATGAACGCTATATCAGTCCCCTTTTCTACAGCTGTGCCGTTTTTCGCCTTAATGGAAAAAAAGAGGAGACCCTCTACCGGCATATCATAAATCCCCTCTTCTACCTGCGCAGTGAAAAACATGAGACAAAAAGCTACAGTCATCTTGCCGTTCCCCTTCTGCCCCTCTTTTATCACGGCACACGTGAGGCCCACTACCGCTATCGTGTTTTACCCCCTCGGTCAGAAAGGGAGGCGGGGGCTGCGGCCAAAATTGATGAGTACAGTGACCGTTACACGAAACATTTTTTATTCCCCTTTTATTTCTATGCGGGTATGGAACGTGCCAGCGGTGAGGCATCCCCTGATATCGAACGGTCTTTACTCCTGGGCCTGCCACTTCTTTACTACAGCTCATACGCCCACCGGGACAGCGGCGGCTCATACAGCCGGACACGTCGTCTTTTTCTCCTTGGCTATCACTGGTACGCGAAACCGCGTTACCGTAAACACAGCTTTCTCCTGGGCCTTTATAAATATGAAAATTATTCCAGAAACGACAGGTCTGTCCATTCACTCTTCTGGGGGCTGATGAAGGTTACCTCCTCTGGAAAGGGGGGTGCTTATTCGCGGTTCTTTCCCCTGTATTCATACCGTTCCGCAAATGACGAGGGGCGTCTCTGGTTACTCCTCGGTCTCGGGGGTGTCTACAGCTGGTATGGCCATGGAGACCGGTCCTTTTACAGCCTCTGGGGCCTCTTTCACCTGGGGAGCTACGGCGAGACAAAGAGCATCTATTCAGGGGGGCGTTTCGAAAGGGTGCCCGTTGCGGTCAGCAGGTCCTGGTTTTTTCCCCTCTACTATCATCGCTCAGTTTCGGGTGATAAGGGGGGAAGTTTATTCTCCCGCACCCTTCACTGGAACCCGCTGATGGTGTACGCCACGGAAAAAAGAACAAGTAAAAATTCCCGTAGCCGGTATACCCGTTTCTGGTTTCCCCTTGTGCCTGTTTTCTATCGCTATTCTTCAGATTCAGAGGCGCACTGGAATTTTCTCGGGATCATCGATAATGCCTGGAGCAGAAAGGGGCACAGGAGAAGAAGTTACTTCCTGCCTTTTTACTATTATAATCGCGGGTCTTCCGGACGGCAGGTGAACATCTGCGGTCTCTTCGACAGTACATGGCGCCGAAAGGATGACTTCCATCGCCTCATGCTTTTCCCTTTTTTCGCGCGGTATCACCTTCGCGGTAATGAGAAACATCTTTTTCTTCCCCTCCTTTTCTCCTATCATGGCCGGGGAAGTAACTGGTCTACCACCGTGATTGCCGGTACCTACTGGCACCGGGAGAGTCACTACAGCCGTCAGAACCTCTGGCTCATGTATGACCATCGCCACTACGTGAAGGATAACCTTGACAGTTTCAGGCTTTTTCTCGGCACCGTCAGGGTGGATGTTTCACCGGAGGTGCGCCGCTGGCGCCTTTTCTACGGGATGCTGGCGCGTTATGAAAATTTTGTTAATCAACCGAAGTACAGCTTTGATGTTCTCTATATTCTTGCCCATGCCCGCCGTGACGGCAATCATTTCAGCCACAGCCTGCAGCCCCTCTGGTACTACAGCCGTGACGGTGAGGAATGGCGCTTCTGGAGTATCGCCGGGCTCACCTACCTGCACCATGATGATGAAGGGGCCTTTGACCTGGGGCTTCTCGGTCTTGCCTATTACCGTAACGAAAAGATCGATGAGGGGCGTGACCGCCGCATGGTTCTTCTTGGCACCCTCTGGCATGAAGTAAAGCGTCCCGTGCGGCGTTACCATTCCCGGGGCATGTTCTGGGGGCTCCTCTGGAACTACGAAACCGAGGAAGAAACGGGGTTCAAAAAATTATCGATTTTAAAGGGACTCTATAAACGGACAGAAATAAAAGGAAAGGTGAGGCATAAGGTTCTCTGGGTCTTTTAATAGCTGAAAGCCCCGGCCGGGGCTTTCAGCTATTGCGGATTTTCCAGTTTCTAAAATCAGAAGGCCAGGGAGACACCGAATTTCGCGTAGTAGCGGACAATATCATCCTCTGTTCCCACTTTATAGTAATCCTCACTTGGAACAATGATCAGGTGAAAACCGCCGGTCCAGGTGACCATTCCCTTTGTCAGGGAGAGCTCCGCTGAAAGATCGATGTCACTGATACCGTTTCTGTCCAGTCCCTTGTTGCGGTAGTACCCCATGGATGCCCCGGTAGTGAGGGATGCTTCCTTTGTTAACTGAAAGGGATGACTCAGGGCAAGCTGGATGTAGATGTCAGAATACTGTCCGTCATTGCCGGGATCATTCTGGTAGATGTCATGGTAAAAGTTTATTGTTGGATTCAGGGGAAGCGCCAGGCTGGCGGAAAGATACCAGTACATGAAGGAGTTGTCTACTTCCCACATCATAAAGTACCAGAATCCCGCCCCGATGGTAACAAAGTCGGCGAATGTTTTCGAATAGTCAATGCCGAAGTCCGTTGACTGGTAATCTTTTGATACTGAAGACTGGTCGCCATCAAAGAGATAGGCCTCTGAAAGTTCAGCCCATACTGAGAGGTAGAGACCGGTTCCCATGACATCATAGCTCACCTTGGGGAAAAAGACCCCTTTGCTGTAAAAATATGTTCCCCGCCAGAGATAGGTGCTCTGGTAATCAAGGCCCACGCTCAGGCCCAGGGGCTTGCCCTCGGCGAAGGCACTGCCGGCCCCGGCCATGATGATGCCTGCTATTATCAAAGAAAATTTTTTCAACATACTGTTCCTCCTGATTTGTAATGCTGCTGAAGAAAAATTTCTCCTGGTTTTTCATGGGCCCTGTCTTCATTTTTTTGAATGTGGGTATAACGAAGGGAGCCCTTTTTTTATTATTTCCAGGGTGCTTATATTTTAAAGGCAACAGTGGAATTATTCAAATTATTTTAAGAAGAAGTGGAAAATTTTTCAAAGGTAATTCGGAGAAATTAGAGAGTTAAACGTTATGCGAAAATTTTGTTATAGTGGCGCACGAGGAAATATTTTTTATGTAAAATTTAATATTTGGTGGTATTTATTTCTTTAAGAGCAAAGAGTTTTCTGCTATGATTATTATAAGGCAACCTCTTTCGAGGACCAGAGAGGGATGTTGTTAAAAAGATACAGGGCATTTTTTAAAGTGATGATATGAATAGCAAAATAAGGAACATCATTTTTATTGCAGCAGCCCTTTTGGGTCTTTTCATACTCTTGATATTTTTCAGGTTTTCACGACAGGAAAATATCATCAGAATCTATGATGGCAACTGGCGTTCTATCCAGGTGGTTAATTATATTACCCGGTATATCATTGAAGAGGGCTACGGTTATCCTGTTGAAATGAGAGACCATACTGAACTGGAAATGCAGATCGGTTTTGAAACAGGGAAAATTGATGTTGCCACCGAGCTCTGGTATCATAATTACCGTGACTGGTTTGACAAAATGACTGAAAACGGCACTATTATCAATCTCGGCAAAACCTTTGAGGCGGGGCGGCAGTTCTGGATTATACCGAAATGGGTGGCTGAGAAATATCATATCAGAAGCGTCTATGATATGAAAAAACACTGGAAGCTCTTTTCAAACCCGGAACACCCCCATAAGGGCATTTTTTATAACTGCATTATCGGGTGGGAATGTAAGAACATGAACGAGGTTAAAATCGGAGGGTACGGCCTTCACCGTTATTACGATGTCGTTTCCCCCGCTTCTGCCGAGGTCCTGGAAAACGTTTTGATCCAGGCACAGAAACGAAAAATCCCTATTTTCGGCTACTACTGGTCCCCCACGGCCATGCTTGAAATGTATAAATGGCATATACTCGAGGAGCCCCCGTACAGCAAAGAGATTCACCAGGAAATTATCAGGGGCATGCGTAATCCCTCCCTGCGTCCCATTAAAAGGGCATGTGCCTACAGGGAATTCGAAATTGTCAAGGCGGTGCACAAGGATATGAAAAGAAAGGCACCTGAGCTGGTGGCAATGTTAAAGAAAATGCATGTGGGAGTTACTCCCCTGGAAAAGACAATGAAGTGGATGAAGATCCATGACGAGAGAAACGGGAAAAGAATAGCACGGTATTACCTTCGACAAAACAGGAAGTTATGGAAGAGGTGGGTTCCCAAAAAGGCATATCATAAGATAAATGATTCACTGGAGAAATTGCCGGATTCGGGAGATTGATTTGAGGATACGGACAAAAACTCTGCTGATTGCCTTTCTGCCTATCATAATACTGGTACTGGTCACCATTGCGGTTGTCTATCAGCTTTTCGAGAAAACAAGTACAGCCGTGGTCCTTAAAAGAGATTCGGAGCTCGCCCGGATTACAGCGGAGAGAATTTCTGAAGGACTCTCCCGTTACTGTAATCATCTCCAGGAGGCTGCCCTTGATTCCCCTGTTTTGCCTTTTCTTCTCTACGGGGGGAGAGCACCGCGTCTCTCCGATGCCTATCTCCGCAACAGCTTTGACGGGGGGTTTGCTATCTTTGATGAAAAGGGCACGATTCGCTGGTCTGACATCACTGTTTCATCAAGACTGCTGCAGCTTTTTAAAAGTACCGCGTCATTTAAAAAAATTCAAAAGACCCTTCGCCCTGTATTCTCTGACATTCTCAGAGATCCTGAAAATGGTTTCCAGGTTTTTATTGTCGCTGTACCCGTGATAGACAGAAAGGGGGCCTATATCGGCGCCCTTTGCGGGATTGCCCAGCTTGAATATTCCTTTATCGAAGTGGAATTTGCCCGCATGCTGGAGATACAGTCAGGGTACAGCGGTTATGCCTATCTTGTTGATGGAAGGGGGCGTCTTATCTACCATCGCAGACACAGGCTCATAGGGAGTGATTTTACCAAGTTTGAACCGGTACGCCTTGTCATCAAGGGAAAGACAGGGGCCATCATTACCAGGGACCTGGAGGGAAACATGGTTATCGGGGGATTCGCTCCTGTGCCGGGTACCTCCTGGAGTGTAGTAACCCATGAGAGATGGGACATCATCTTAGGGCAGGTTTTTAGAATCGTTCTGATCGCCGGCCTGTTTATCCTGGGGGGAATATTTGTCATATCTATATTTCTTTTTTTTGGTATCGGCCGGGCTCTGAATCCCATCAGGGAACTGATAAAGGGAACAGAACAGGTGGCGAGCGGGAATTTTGATTTCAGGGTTAACGTGACAAGTAAAGATGAATTCAATGTTCTCTCCAGGCGTTTTAACAGTATGGCTGCTGAGCTTCATAATTCATATGTACAGCTCCAGGACAACCTGAAAACCATTGCCGAAAAGGAACGTATCATGACCGCTCTTATGGGAAACCTTCCGGGCATGGTTTTTCGCGGGCGAAGCAGGATAAAGGAGCCCATGATTTTTGTCAGTGACGG
>CAZHNW010000049.1:0-1904 GCA_964534225.1 uncultured Leptospirales bacterium
CGCAAACATGACTGCTGAAAAAAATTATTATTATTACTAAATAAAAAATTATTTTTATTAGTATAATTAAATTATGGATTTGCTGTTTCATTTCTGGTACAATTTTGTTCTGACATTTTACACATTCGTAACATTGAATATATACAGGGCGCGTTTTTTTAATTGATGCCAGCATGTATCGTCACTATCTTGAAAAAGACCACTGTCACCGGGTCCGCATGATATATACTTTATATTTAACCGGAATAGAACAATGCCTTCAAAACACCGGGGTGACATTAAAAGGAGAAGAGATAGATGAAAAGTTTTCCTTACAACCAGGGATTATATAACAGTTTACATGAACACGACGCCTGCGGCATCGGCTTTGTGGCGAACATCAAGGGGAAAAAATCTTTTGATATTATAACTCGCGGCCTCGAAGTGCTTGAAAGGATGGAACACAGGGGAGCTGAAGGCGCTGACAACAAGACCGGTGACGGTTCAGGTATCATGATACAGATTCCCCATGCCTTTTATTCAAAGGTTGTCAGCGGCCTCCCCGCTGAGGGAAGTTACGCTACAGGCCTGGTTTTCCTTCCGCGCGGCCCCGAAGAAAGAAAAACCTGCGAAGCAGAACTGGAAAAAATTATCAGCGAAGAAGGCCAGAAGCTCATTGCCTGGCGGGATGTCCCCGTTGACAATTCTGATATCGGGAAAATTGCCCGTGACGCAGAACCCTTTATCCGGCAGGTTTTCTTTACCGGCGCAAAAGAACAGGACCGGGAAACACTGGAAAAAAAATCATACATCATCCGCAAACAGGCTGAAAACCATGTCCGCGAAATATGCCTTCCCGGGGGGAGTTCCTTTTATCTTCCCTCACTCTCTTCACGGACCATTGTCTACAAGGGAATGCTCGCTCCCGACCAGGTAAAGAGTTACTATGCAGACCTGAGAGACGAAAGCATGGAAAGTGCCATTTCACTGGTACATTCCCGTTTCTCCACGAACACCTTCCCCTCATGGGACCTGGCGCAGCCCTTCAGAATACTTGCGCATAACGGTGAAATCAACACCGTAAAGGGAAACCGTTTCTGGATGCAGGCACGCGAGTCAACCTTTGCATCCCCCATTTTCGGTGATGACATTAAAAAAATTCTACCCGTTATAGAACCCGGCAAGAGCGACTCAGCCTCCTTTGACAATGCCGTTGAGATGCTCGTTGCCACGGGGCGTTCACTCCCCCATGCACTGATGATGCTGATCCCTGAATCATGGAACGAGACCAATCCCATTCCCCGTGACCTGAAATATTTTTACGAGTACCATTCAACCTTCATGGAACCCTGGGACGGCCCTGCATCCATGGTTTTCTGTGACGGGAGATACATCGGGGGCACCCTCGACCGTAACGGCCTGCGCCCGTCACGCTATGTCATTACAAAAGACGACCTCATTGTCATGGGCTCAGAGGTGGGTGTTCAAAACTTCCCCCCTGAAAAAATCGCCTGCAAGGGCCGCCTGATGCCGGGAAAACTACTCCTGGTAGACACCCATGAAGGACGCATTATTCCCAACGAGGAGATCAAGGACCAGATAGCCCACCAGAAACCCTACCGAAAATGGGTAGAAGACAACCGTGTCATCATCTCTGATATTGAATTCGACCAGGAAGTTCCCGTTGAAATACCCGAAAAGGAACTCTTTAAACTTCACCTGATGCACGGGTACAACAGGGAAGACATCAATGAATTGATCATTCCCATGGCGCAGGGCGGCAAAGAACCCACCGGCTCCATGGGGACAGATACGCCGTTAGCGGTCTTTTCAGACAGGCCCCAGAGGCTCTTTAACTATTTCAAGCAGCAGTTCGCCCAGGTAACGAACCCCCCCATTGACCCGATTCGCGAGGAGCTGGTGAT
>CAZHNW010000049.1:1914-30166 GCA_964534225.1 uncultured Leptospirales bacterium
GGCTTTCATCCCCTTATCGTTATCAAATCCATTACTATTACTGAACCAACCAAAGATATTAATTGGGGTTTTGCTTTACTATCTGTCGCAGACATCCGGTTTTTGCCAATACAAAATACATTGCGCCCAGGTAACGAACCCCCCCATTGACCCGATTCGCGAGGAGCTGGTGATGACCCTTACCAGCTACATCGGTTCAGAAACGAACCTTTTGGACGAGACCCCCTCACACTGTAAAATGGTCAAGTACTTCAGGCCCATTTTCACCAACCGTGAACTCGAATCGATCAGGAAATCAACCAATACCGATATCAAGTCCGTTACCCTGGACATCACCTTTCCCGCGGGCGGCGGTGAAAAGGCACTTGCCACCGCCATGGAAAAACTCTGCGCAAAAGCTGAAGAAACTGTCGATAACGGCATCAACTTTCTCGTTCTCTCTGACAGGAATGCTGACAATAAAAATGTTCCCATTCCCTCTCTCCTTGCCTGTGCCGGTATCCATCATCACCTGATTCGCAAAAAGAAAAGAAAAAGCTGCGGTATCATCCTTGAAAGCGCCGAACCCAGAGAGGTGATGCACTTTGCCCTTCTCTTCAGCTACGGGGTAAGTGCCATCAACCCCTACGGTGTTTATGCCACCATTGCAGACCTTGTTGCAAAAAACAGGTTTCCCGCTAATCTCAACTACAAGACCCTTGAAGACAACTTTATCAAGGCTGCTAACAAGGGTATTCTGAAAATACTCAGCAAAATGGGAACAAGCACCCTGCGAAGCTATCGCGGCGCCCAGATCGTTGAAGCCATAGGCCTTTCACAGGAACTGATCGACCTCTATTTCACCGGAACAGAATCCCGTATCGGCGGCATCGGCCTTACAGAACTCGGCAGAGAGGCCCTCCTGCAACACAGAAAGGCCTTCTCCGGGAAACTCGGTCTCCTCGAATCAGAGGGTGTCTACAGCTACCGCAAAGAGGGCGAAAATCACGCCTGGGGCCCCGAGGCCATACACATGATCCAGTGGGCAACGCGCACCAGTGACTATAATAAGTATAAAGAATTTTCAAAAATCATTGACGACCATAACAGACGCCCCTCTGTTATTCGCGGCCTTTTCGATTTTGTCCCCCAGGTGGCAGTACCCCTTGAACAGGTCGAATCTGAAGAGTCCATCATGGCGCGTCTCACCACAGGGGCCATGTCTTTCGGTTCCATCAGCAGGGAGGCCCACGAAGCCATTGCCATTGCCATGAACCATATCGGCGGCCGCAGCAACTCAGGTGAGGGGGGGGAAGACCCGGTACGCTTTACCAGGGGAGAAGACGGATCCTGGCCACGCAGTTCCATCAAGCAGGTGGCATCGGGACGCTTTGGTGTTACCAGTAATTACCTTGCAAACGCAGACGAGCTGCAGATTAAAATCGCCCAGGGGGCAAAGCCCGGTGAAGGAGGCCAGCTTCCGGGCCACAAGGTAGACAAAATCATAGCCAGGACACGGCATTCAACACCGGGTGTTACCCTGATCTCTCCGCCCCCGCACCATGACATCTACTCAATCGAGGACCTGGCGCAGCTCATCTATGACCTGAAAAACGCCAATCCACGAGCCCGTATCAGTGTCAAGCTCGTATCAGAAGCGGGCGTCGGTACCATTGCGGCAGGTGTGGCAAAGGCCCATGCGGACAACATACTGATAAGCGGATACGATGGCGGAACCGGCGCCAGCCCTCAAAGCTCCATAAAGCACGCGGGACTTCCCTTTGAACTGGGTATTGCTGAAACACACCAGACCCTTCTTCTCAATGACCTGCGGGGACGTGTCCGTCTCCAGACAGACGGGCAGCTGAAAAACGGAAGGGATATTGTTATAGCCGGTATACTCGGCGCTGAAGAATTCGGTTTCGGCACCGCCGCCCTGATCATGATGGGCTGTGTCATGATGCGCAAATGCCACCTGAACACATGTCCTGTCGGGGTCGCCACCCAGGACCCGGACTTACGAAAACGCTTTACCGGCAAGCCCGAGTACCTGATCAACTACTTCAGGTTCATCGCCCGTGAAGTCCGTGAAATTATGGCGAGCCTGGGAATCAGGAAATTCAATGACCTCATCGGCCGCACGGATCTTATAAAAATGCGGGAAGATGTCAATCACTGGAAGGCCGAAACCGTTGACCTCTCCCGGATACTCTTTCGTTCTCCCGCCATGGAGGGGAAACAGCGTTTCTGTATCGAAGACCAGGTGCATAAAATCGATGACATCCTCGACCGCAAACTTATTGAAAGGGCGGGGCCTGCGATGAAAGAAAAAAAAGACTTTAACATCTACATCGAAATGCCTATTCAAAACCTGGACAGGGCCACCGGGGCAATGCTTTCATACGAAGTCTCCCGCCACTACGGAGAAGAGGGACTGCCTGACAACACCATCAACTGCACCTTCAGGGGCAGTGCGGGACAGAGTTTCGGTTGCTTTCTCGCAAAGGGTATCACCTTTCGTCTCGAGGGAGACGCCAATGACTATCTCGGCAAGGGTCTCTCCGGGGGCCGCCTTATTGTCGTCCCACCCGAGGGTTCCACCTTCGAACCGGAGGACAACATCATTATCGGCAACACCGTTCTCTACGGGGCAACACAGGGCGAAGCCTATATCCGCGGCGTTGCGGGAGAACGCTTCTGTGTTCGCAACAGCGGCGCTACTGCCGTTGTCGAAGGAACAGGAGACCACTGTGCCGAATACATGACAGGGGGCCACGTCATCGTCCTCGGTAAAGTCGGCAGAAACTTCGCCGCGGGCATGAGCGGCGGCATCGCCTATGTTCTTGATGAGGATGAAGATTTTGATTTTTTCTGCAACAAGGGGATGGTGGAACTGACCAGCGTACGCGATTATGATGACCAGGACTTCCTTATCGAGACCCTGAAAAAACATGTAGAATATACTGACAGTACACGGGCAAAGGAAATACTGAAAAACTGGTATGATTTCCTGCCAAAGTTTGTCAAGGTCATACCCCTTGAATACAAGCGTGCACTCAAAGAAATGAAGATAGAACTGATCGATAAAAAGCTCGAAGAAATCAGAAAAGAACAGGAGCTGGAGGCTACCTACTAATGGGCAATCCAAAGGGTTTTCTCGAAATTAAAAGAAAAGAATCCGGGTACAGACCCGTCGAAGAAAGGATACATGACTACGGAGAGGTGGAGAAACTTCTCCCTGAAGAACAGAGAAAAATGCAGGCTTCACGATGCATGGACTGCGGTGTCCCCTTCTGCCACTGGAGCTGCCCCGTGAGCAATATCATGCCGGAATGGCAGGACAAAATATTCAGGGGAGAATGGAAAGAGGCCTGGGAAATACTCCAGGAGACCAACAACTTCCCCGAATTCACCGGACGCGTCTGCCCCGCACCCTGCGAGGCATCCTGTGTACTGGCCATCAATGATGAAGCGGTAACGATACGACAGAACGAACTGGCTGTCATCGAACGCGCCTTTGAAGATGGCTTTATCAAACCTGAAGTGCCGCAAAACCGCACGGGGAAAAAAGTCGCCGTCATCGGCGGCGGGCCTGCAGGCATGGCCTGCGCTGATATCCTCAACAGGGCGGGACATACTGTTGTACTCTACGAAAGGGAAGAAGAAATCGGCGGGTATCTCCGTTTCGGCATACCCGACTTTAAGCTGAACAAATCAATCATCGACCGCCGCCTTGCCATCATGGAAAAAGAGGGGGTCATCTTTAAAACCGGCACCTGTGCTGGCAGGGACATCAGCACCGATGAGCTGAAAAAAGAGTACGACGCCCTCTGCATCACCATCGGGGCTCGCAAAGCCCGGGACCTCCCCCTTCCCGGAAGAGACCTCAAGGGCATTCACTTTGCCATGGAATACCTGGCCCAGCAAAACCGAATCGTACGGGGGGATGTCATCCCTGAAAAGGACCTGATCATGGCTTACAACAAGGATGTTCTCGTTATCGGGGGCGGGGATACAGGGTCAGACTGTGTCGGTTCCGCCAACCGCCAGGGGGCTCACTCCATAACCCAGATAGAAATCATGAACCGGCCAACAGACCACCGTACCGAAATAGAACCGTGGCCTCTCTGGCCCCGTCTCCTGAAGACATCGAGTTCTCATGAAGAGGGATGTGAACGAATGTGGAACATCCTCACACGGGAATTCAGGGGTGAAAAGGGGAAGGTCAAAGAGGTATCCGCAATAAAGGTAAACTGGATCACCGACGAAGAGGGCGCTATGCGCATGGAAGAAATTCCCGGCACTGAATTCGAAATCAAGGCAGACCTTATTCTTCTTGCCATGGGCTTTGAACATGTTGTCCATGATGGTCTTGTCAATGACCTCGGTATTGCCCTTGACAGAAGGGGAAACATTGCCGTGGATAAAAAAAGCATGACCAGTGTTGATGGCGTCTTTGCCGCAGGAGACGCCTCGCGCGGCGCGTCCCTGGTGGTCTGGGCCATCCAGGAGGGCCGCATGGCGGCCAAAGCCATTGATGAGTATCTTGAAGACTGATAGTGTCAGCACATCCAGCAAGAGAAGAGCCTGGTGAAATCACCATGCTCTTCTCTTGCTCCCCCTTTCCCCTTTTGACTTTACCTCATTGACAGGGAAGGGTATTTCCTGTATATTGGTATATTGATGTATTGATGGCGCCTGTAAAATGATGCGCTGGAAACTTTTCACGCGAGAGATAAATGTTCGATATTCAGGAATACTACCAGGGAAACTACCGGCCTGACCCGGAATCCTCTTTCAGCATCAACGATATAGATGATGATATATCCGATGATATTGATGAGCTTTTAAAAAACCGTTTTGACAAGCTCTATCTGCAGGACCGATACAAGCATGGCAGTCACAACATCGACATCATATACCCCCGCCTCGGCTACCCGGGGAACCGCTCACTGATGCTGGGGCCCGACAAGGTACGTTTTCTCCTCTCCCTCTACCCCGGCAAAGAAGACCTGCAGCATATCCAGAAAATCGTAATCCGTCCCCGTTATATAGAAATCGGTTCCATTGAACTGACGTCCCTTTACATTGCCCAGAAAAAGGTCCTGGTTATATACCTTTTTCATCCCTATGTCTATCCCGTAACTGCAGAAAGCGGCGGCAGTTTTACCGGCATGAGCCTCGAAGATCTGGCAAAACAGCGCTTTTCCCGCAACCTGAAGCAGCGCGAAAATGCCGCACACCCCCTCTGGTACTACATCTCGGTAATTGCCCGCAGCAGGGCAGACAACAACAGGGGTATAGAAAAATTCTTTATCAAAAAGAATCCCATCAATGACAGCGAATACCGGATTCTCAATGACATCTCCTGTTACTTCAGCCAGCATGGATACTAAAAGCAATCAATGACACTGGTAAATCTTCACAATCATACGGCACGATGCGGTCATGCAACGGGTACCATGGACCAGTATATTGAGGCTGCCCTTGAAAAAGGGATTTCAATATTCGGTTTTTCTGACCACGCCCCCCTTCCTCCTCCCCTCTGTGAAGGGATCACAATGGCGCCCGGCGAAACAGAAGAATATCTTACCGATATCTTTAATGCGCGGCAAAAGTGGAAAAACAGATGTAGAATCCTGGCGGGCTTCGAGGTAGACTTCCCCCTTTTCGAAACCTTTGACCGGGCCTATCTCACAGATCCCCGCATCGACTACCTTATCGGCAGCTGCCACTTTCTCGGTGACTGGCCCTTTGACCACGATGATTACATTGATGAATTTTCAAAGCGCGACATCAACGAGATCTACCGCCAGTACCTTGCCATACTTGAAGATCTTGCTGACGCACGCCTTTTCAACATTATGGGCCACTTTGACCTGATAAAAAAATTCGGGCACCGCGCCACCAGCGACATGTCAAATGAAATACGCTCAGTAGCCAGAAAGGCCGCTGCCGCGGGCATGGCCGTTGAGATAAACACCTCGGGCCTTATCAAACCCGTAAAAGAAATCTACCCATCAGAAAATATCGTGCGGATACTCTTCGAAGAAAATGTTCCCGTTACCCTCGGCTCCGACTCCCATGCCCCTGAACAAGTGGGCCAGGCCTTTGACGAGGCAGCGGCACTGCTCAAAAAATGCGGCTACGATTCAATCTGCTATTTTGAAAAACGTCGTCGTCGTAATGTAAAACTGGAGACATAAACTGTGGAACTCCTGAAGCAAAAAGATATATTCACCCTTAAAACAGATTTTCAAAACCTTCACTCCGGAATCATCGGACGAAGGGCTAACCCCGTCGACTACGATGCCTCCCCCGAAAAAATAAGAAAGGCAGAGAAAGAACTCCTCGGCAATATCACCGGTATCGATAAAAAAAACATTCTCTTTCTGCACCAGGTCCACGGCAATGACATCATCCAAATAAATAAAGAACCCGCCACTAACAAAAAAGTCGCCGGTGAGGGTGATGCCCTGATTACCCGCATTAAAAAAATATGCCTCGTTATACGAACCGCCGACTGTGTACCTGTTTTCTTTTTTGATAAACAAAATAAAATCGCCGCTGCTGCCCATTCAGGATGGAAGGGAACACAACTCGATATTTCCGGCATGGTTATACAAAAAATGGGGGAAGTTTACGGTTCCCTCCCCGGTGACATCCATGCGTGGATATATCCCTCCATCGGGCCTGAAACCTACGAAGTCAACGAGGACGTGGCGCGCTTTTTCCCCCGGGAGAGACACGAACAGAAGGGGAAAATCTTTGTCGACCTCTGGGCGGGTATAGAAAGGTCACTGCAAGAGAAAGGTCTTCTGGCAAAAAATATTTTTAACCCGCGAATATGCAACAGGCAGAACACTGAAGAATTCTTTTCTCACCGCTACGGTGACAGGGGACGCAACCTCAACTATATTTTTCTTGGATAATCCTTTCCCAGACTTCTACCATGCGGGAGACCGCGTCAGGCCAGTTGAAAAGTTCCCGCACCCTTGCAAGCCCTGCGCGGCTCATATCTGAAAGCCTTTCACGATCGGTAATACACTCATCAATAGCACGGGCAAGGGCCTTTTCATCCCGGGCGGGCACTATGACGCCGGCATCACCCACCACCTCCGGCAGGGCCCCGCCGTCACTGGCGATAACAGGGCTTCCACAGGCCATTGCCTCCCCCGCGGGAAATCCGAAACCTTCATAGGTTGAGGGAACAATGGTAATCTCCGCTTCGTTATAGTGGCGTACCAGTTCTTCATGGGAAGCGGTGCCGGCAAAAATTATCTTTTCTCCCACACCGAGGGCCCTGATCAGTTTCTGTGTCAGTTTTCGGTGCGGTGCCCCGCCGTCTACGACTGTAAGGGTCACATCTTCCTTTATGTGTGTCAGAGCCCTCAGGAGATAAACGAATCCTTTTTTGCCGTCTTCAATGTTTCCGACAAATAAAATATTTCTTTTCTTGCGTTTAACACCGGAGAGAACATGAAAAATTTCTTCATCAATACCATTATAAACAACCGTCTGCTTTTCAAGAGGTACACTGAAATCACGGTTGATGGTAAAGCGTGAATCCTCTGACACAGTTATGATGTGATCAAGCCTCTTTGCCACAAAGGCCTGCATCAGCAGAGGGTAAAAAATGACAGTCTTTATCTTAGATTTAAATTTGCTCATTCTTTCAAGAACATTCTGCAGGTCTATTGAAAGGGGATGATGGATAGTTGCCACCACGGGGATACCGAGACTTTTCATCATCAGAAGTCCGTAACCGACAGACTGGTTGTCGTGGATAATATCAAATTTTTCTACAGGCTGGAGTTTTTTCAAAAGGAGAAAGGCACGGTAACCGAATGAACTTATCTCAGGAAAGGCACCAAATCGGCTGTGCAGGTATTCATAAAAATTTATGGGTGAAAAAATATCAAAGGGCCTCCGGGGATCGATGACACCTCTCTTCTTTTTCACAAAATATTCATTGTTCAAAATTTTGTGAACTGTCACCCCTTTCATCTCATCGGGCCAGGGGGGGCCTACAATAACATGAACCTGGTGCCCCTGGCGGACAAGTTCTTCGGCAACATATTTCAGGTATATGCCCTGGCCCCCGCTGTAGGGATTTCCCCTGTAACATAGCAAACATATTTTCAAAACCGCCACTCCTTACACCGGGTCATGGAGACCAAGGTCCCGGTATGCCTGTTTCATCAGAACGACCCTCTCAGGATCAATTTTCTTTACCACCTGGGCGGGATTACCCACCACCACCGTATTGGCGGGGACATCCTTTCGCACCACAGACCCTGCCCCCACAATGGAATTTTCTCCAATGGTAACCCCCTTGCAGATAATAGCGGAATCACCCACCCAGGCCCCCCGCTTCAGGTGAACCGGGGCCGTTCGTCCCGGCGACCGGTGGCGGTCATAGATATCATGCCAGTCAGCATCCATTATATAAGACATATTGGCGAGCATACAGTCATCTTCAATGAGTATTTCTGAAGCACTGCTTATCCTGACCCCATTCATCACCAGTACCCTGTCGCCGACATGAATACTTCCCGCCCCCCCGTCATGACGAACCGTTGTAAGGCAGGTACGATAGCCGTTGGCAGCAACGATAACCACATCTCTCCCCAGACTGATGTTTGGGCCGTAAACAACCACGTTCCAGATACCCCATACCTGCGGCCTGTTTGCCAGGAATGCAAACTTTTTCTTAAATGAGAGATGATAATGCAGATTCGAACGCCAGAAAAAATATTTCGCCTTCAGGTAAGAACTCTTTTCCTCTTCGCTAAACATGTGATTATACCGCCTCTGTACACTGCGACTTCCCCGGGAAACATATCATAACAACCAGTCAACCTGCACCCGCATATATATAGAAAATACCAGACTCGATGCGTTCCTCCCGTGGGGGTTTTCTGATGAACTGTTTTATCGAACCATTTACCGGAGAAATAGTGCCGGCAGTAATCCCTTCCACGCCAATTTCACCATTTTAGCTGGCATTTTCACGCATGATATTCTCCGAGACTTCTACGGAAACTTTTGATGATCAATAGGGAGGGTATAATCTTTGGGCACAAAATGAGTCAATAATTTTTTAACGGCTGCGCCTGAGGTAGACATAAGGGTTCTTGTGTCTGCCTCTTTTGATTATCTCGAAATGAAGGTGAGGCCCGGTGGACCGGCCTGTATTACCGCTGCGCGCGATACTCTGCCCCTGCTTTACATACTGCCCCCTGCGGACAATAATGCGCGAAAGATGTGCATAGAGAGTTTTCCACCCACCGGGATGGGCAACAATAACGGTTTTACCGTATCCTCCGAGCCACCCTGTATACGCAACTTTTCCGTAGCGTGAGGAGCGAATCCATTCATAACGGGCGCCAATATCCATGCCGGCATGAAACTCCCTGCGATGCCGGTTAAAAGGGTTTCGACGCCAGCCATAACCACAGGTAATCCTGCGTGTCCTGGTGGGCCACATCCAGCCCCTGATAATATTCTGAGGTTTTGCGTCAGGAATAAAAAGAAGTTTTCCGGGAGAAACAAAATCAGGGTTTACCAGGTCATTCTGGGAGACAATTTTCTTGAGACTGACACGATATTTTCTGGCAATTCCGGTAAGGGAATTCCCCTTCTTCATGGTATAAAGGATGCCTTCACGATTAGGGACAGACAATATCTGTCCTTCCCTGATGAGGTGATAGGAGCGGAGATTGCTGCTTCCACAGATAGTATCAATGGATACCCCGTATTTCTGGGCGATATGGCTGAGGGTTTCTCCCCTCTTGACCTTATGCCTGCGAATGACCAGTTTTTTATTTTCAACCGGTGTAGTATAATCTGTTTTGTCAGAAAAAAGCAGGCGATTCTTTTCTTTTTCATCTGTATCAATCGGGTCAGGGGTACTGGAAGAATTAAAAAAAGAAAAAAGACCCACTGAAACAATAATGAGAGCCGCAGCAGAAACAAGATGCTTTTTCGATCTGCCATTGCTTCGCCTGAAGGTCTTGACCAGAACATCATTCTTTTTTTTGAGAATAAACACGATTTCACTTCTGGACAGGGATACCGTTATCGGTCCCAGGCGATATGTTCTGGAAGGCAAAAATTTCATATCCTCTTCAATTCCTTCAGTTTTTTCTCCCTCATTGGGCGAATCAGAGACAGCCTCAGAATACTACGCGATGTACTACCCTGTTCTTTCAAAGTATCGGCCTGTTGCCGCTAATTATTTAACTTCCTAATCCCGGCCGGGAATAGTCGTTTTTGATGATGCTGCACTGCTGCTGGAATAGGCGTCCTCTATTACCTTTTGAGGTTCCTTCTTGTGGCCGCCGGTAATATTAATGTTTCCCTTTGCTACAACACCACGCTGAATGGAAATGGCGGGAGCTGTTATATCCCCGAGAACCTTTCCTGTTTCGAGAAGTTTAACTTCCTCCTCTGCCCTGATATTCCCGATAACGGTACCCGCCACGACAACAGAACGAGCGATGATATCTGTCTTTACGCGTCCCGTCACGCCGACGACGAGCTCATCATCCGTCTTGATTTCACCCTCGAACTTCCCGTCAATACGCAGAGACCCGCTGATATAAAATTTTCCTTCAAAAACAGAACCTGTTCCAATGGTGCTGTTGACAATATCTCCCTTTGCTGCCATGGGATATCTCCTTTTCTGACAAATTCGTATTATTTTCCAGTAGACGCATCAGTTGACGGCTGAAAAAACTCAGAGGTACTTTACCGGCAGGAGCAGAGAAAAATCAAGTAAGAAAAAAGAGAAGAGGGGCTTTTCTTATAAAATATGCAATTCTGATGACTCAAGAGGCTTTTCACTGGGTTTTCCGACAAAAATCAATGAAAGGTCCCTGTCTGCAAAAAGCCTCTCTGCCACCCTCTGAAAATCATCCATGGTAATGGCATCAATAAAAGAGGTAATATCCTCAAAGGTATAATGTTTTCCAAAAGTTATTTCATTTTTTGCCAGCTGTCCCATTCTCACTTCAATACTCTCGTAGGCAAGGGCAAGGTTCCCCTTCATGAAAGTACGGGCATCCTGCAGCTCATCCTCAGTAATGCCCTCAGAAAGAAGCCGGCGGCATTCGTTAATAATAAGTGAAACAGCATGGTTGAAATTTTCCGGAGCCGTAGCGCTGTAGATACCAAAAAGTCCCTGATCTGAAAAAGAAGAATGAAAAGAATAAATAGAATAAGAGAGACCCTGCTCTTCCCGTATTTTCTGGAAAAGGCGGGAAGACATGCTCCCCCCGAGAATTGTACTGAGGGCATAAAGACCCCAGCGGTCACTGTCATTCCTTTTTATGCCTTCCGCACCGAGGCAAAAATGTATCTGCTCCAGGTCCCTTTCTTCCTGGTGATACACGGGCCGAAAACTGAAATCAGGGGTCATATCCTGTTTCAGGCCCGCGTTGCTGCCGCTCCTGTCAAAAAAACGGGCCACCAGGTCACGTGTAGATGCCGTATCAAAATTTCCGGCGATGACAAAAATGGCATTATCGTCCCTGTACTGGTCCCGGTAAAACTCCTTCAGGGAACTGTGTGTTGTCGCCCTGATTGCCTCCTCCGTTCCCAGAATATTGTGACTGAGGGGATGACCCTCCAGCAGGTGCTCGAGAAAAAGATCATGAATTAATTCATCCGGAGTATCATCATACATACGGATCTCTTCAAGTATGACATTCTTTTCCTTTTCGAGTTCTCCGGTATCAAGAAGTGAATTGTAATACATGTCCGCAAGTATTTCCACGGCCAGATCGAGATGATCCGATATTACATTAATATAGTAGCAGGTATATTCACGGTTGGTCGCCGCATTATGCTGTCCCCCGACACGGTCAATAATGCGGGCTATGTCCTGGGCGGAATATTTACCGGTACCTTTAAAAAGCATGTGCTCAACAAAGTGAGCGTACCCGTACTGGTCTCTTCTTTCCATCCGGGAACCGGTTTTCAGCCAGAGACCAACGGATACTGATGCAACACCCGGGACGGGCTCAAGGAGAACCGTGAGCCCGTTCTGTTGTGTGTACCTGGTCACCATTAAAAATCAGTCTTGTCCCAGCGTAGCCTTAATACTCAGGTCCACTCTGCCCTGTTTGTCAACTTTGATTACCTTAACCTTGACCTTATCGCCAAGACTGAGAACATCCTCGACGGAGCGCACCCTCTCTCGGGAAAGATTGGAAATATGTACAAGTCCCTCCTTCCCGGGAAGGAATTCCACAAAGGCGCCAAACTCAACAATTTTTTTAACCGTGGCGTCATAGGTGGTTCCGACCTTTACATCGCTGACAAGTCCCTCAATGTAGCTGAGAGCCTTATTGATGGCCTCGGCGCTGTCAGAGCTGGCGGTAACAGTACCGTCATCCTCAACGTTGATATCAGCACCGGAAACTTCGATGATCTTCTTGATAATCTTACCGCCGGGGCCGATGACATCGCCAATCTTGTCCTGGCTGATTTTCATTGACTTCATCTTCGGGGCATAGGGAGAGAGCTCTGCCTCAGGCTTCGCAATTACATCATTCATTTTACCAAGAATATGGAGACGTCCTTCACGGGCCTGAGCGAGGGCGACACGCATGATTTCCGTGGTGATACCCTCTATCTTGATATCAAGCTGAAAGGCGGTAATTCCTTCAGATGTTCCCGCCACCTTGAAATCCATGTCTCCCAGGTGGTCTTCAAGACCAAGGATGTCACTGAGAACAGCATACTTGTCGCCTTCCATGACAAGGCCCATGGCGATACCGGCTACTGCCGCCTTCAGGGGGACACCCGCCTGGAAAAGGGCAAGAGAACCTGAGCAGACCGTTGCCATTGAAGATGAACCGTTTGATTCAAGAACTTCTGAGACCTGGCGTATTGTATAGGGGAAGTCTTCCGTATCCGGAATAACATACTCAAGGGCACGTTCCGCCAGCATCCCGTGGCCGATTTCACGGCGCCCTACACCGCCTGTTCTCCCGGTTTCACCCACACAGAAGGGGGGAAAGTGATAGTGAAGCATGAATTTCTTTGAACCATCTCCCTCCAGGTTATCGAGACGCTGCGCATCAGAAACGCTTCCCAGGGAAGTAATGCCAAGAGACTGGGTCTGGCCGCGGGTAAAAACCGCTGAACCATGTGCCCTGGGGAGAAATCCCACCATTATATCGATGGGCCGTATATCTTTAAGACCACGGCCGTCAGCGCGGGCACCCTCTTCGAGGATGCGCTTTCTCACCACCTCGCCGTCAAAATCATCAAGAATTCCGTGGGCTTCTCCAATGGTATCGGGATATTTTTCTCCCAGTTCTTCCTTTGCCTTATCGACTATTGCTTTAAAGGCATTCTCTCTCTCCTTCTTATCAGTAATGGAGGAGAGTCCTTCAATTTCGCCGAAATATTTCTCTCGCAGCTCCCCGGTCAATTCCTCGTCAGCAGCAAAAGAAGTATACTCGAATTCAGTTTTATCCACCTGTGAAGCGAATGCCTCCTGGGCCTCACAGATTTTTTTAATATGACCATGGGCAAACTCAACGGCATTTATCATGTCGTCCTCGGAAACATTCTTTGAAGACCCCTCGATCATTGTTACTGCCTTATTCGTTCCCGCAACTACGAGATCAATGTCAGACATCTCAATCTCGGCAACCGTGGGATTAACAATCCACTCACCATTGACACGTCCCACGCGGACAGCGCCAACAGGCCCCTTGAAGGGCATCCCTGAAACGGAAAGGGCCGCAGAGGCGGCATTTATAGCCAGGATATCAGGCTGGTTTGCCTTGTCATGTGACAATACATAGATAATAACCTGTACTTCGTTAATAAAATCTTTGGGAAAAAGGGGTCGAAGGGGACGGTCGGTAAGGCGGCAGGTAAGGGTCTCCCGGTCACTGGGACGTGACTCCCTCTTGATAAAACCACCGGGGATCTTTCCCGCTGAATAAAACTTTTCCCTGTAATCGACAGTCAGGGGAAAAAAATCCTGTCCTTCCCTGACACTTCGTGCAGCAACTGCTGAGGCGAAAACAACTGTTTCGCCATAGGAAACAACAACAGCACCATCGGCCTGTTTGGCCAGATAACCGGTATTGAAAACCAGCTGTTCGCTTCCCACTTGAATACTTTGTTCAATACTCATGGTGAAACCTCTCTTTTGATGTGAGGCTCATCCACAGGACCATGAAAATTTCCTTTGCTGCCAGAATTCAGAAGTCAGAGATCGGCATAAAAACCGATTTTATACTGATGTCTGCCTCCTATATTCTGACAACCGGATACTGCAATCCATTCATTATGGAGAGATGCCCGTGGAAGGCCTTTTTATTACCGGTCTCCCCTTAGCGGCGGAGACCGAGTTCTTTAATCAGGCTTCTGTATCGTTCAAGATCTTTTTTCTTGAGATAGCCGAGAAGCCGGCGACGCTGACCAACCATTTTAAGAAGACCGCGTCGTGAATGATGGTCCTTTTTATGCACCTTGAAGTGCTCTGTAAGGTGATTGATTCTTTCAGTCAGAATAGCAATCTGGACTTCCGGAGAACCGGTGTCCTTATCATGAATTTTGTACTTTGCAATTATTTCGCTCTTTGCTTCCATATCGGTTATACTTTCCTCCTCGTTGAGTTCCGATTTTCTTAATCACATTCATTATCGTGGCGAAGGTCAAATGAAAGATCAAAATTAAAGCTCTTTCTTACCGATACCCAGCACGTTTCGGTAGTTAATGTGCCATTTATCAGTATCTATATCTGCGATTGCAATTAAATTTTTTCTTTTATCGATAATAACATATCTTTTTTTTTCCTCTTTTTCAAGGGAAATCACCTCGTCCCGGCTGAAAAAGGCCCCTGTCAGTACCCTGCCCACGGTTTCTTCGTCGATAACAACGGTACCAAACCCGACAAGGGCTTTTACAGGGGGGGGAAGAAAGGGCACTTCCTCCTCTCCGGGACTGTACTGTTCAAGCTCTTCGAGAGATACCGCGTCCTCAACGGAAAAAACACCTGAGCGCAGGCGCCGAAGGCCTGCAAGGTGTGCCCCGCATCCCAGGGCCTTTCCCAGGTCCCGGGCAATGGAGCGGATATAAGTCCCCTTTGAGCAGTCTATCACGCAATCTATTTTACCCGCCCGGGAATCGTAATCACCCAGTTCAATTTTGTGAACAGTCACCTGCCGAGAGGCCAGGTTGACTTCCTCTCCATCCCGAACACGGTCTGATGCCCGCCGCCCCTTCACCTTGAGAGCTGAGTAGAGGGGAGGAGCCTGGTCAAAACTTCCCCGAAATGCCATAAGAGCCTTTTCGATATCGTCCCGGCTCAGAGCGGTGAAATCCCCGGCATGAACTACCCCGCCTTCAGAATCATCTGTCTCTGTAGAACAGCCCAGCTGAATAAGAGCGCGGTAGCGCTTGTCGCTTTCCAGGAAATACTGTGTCAGTTTCGTCATCTTTCCGGTACAGATTACCAGAAGCCCCGAGGCAAAACGATCCAGTGTCCCGGAATGTCCCACCTTTCGGGTCCCGGCAATCCCTTTTACCCGGGCCACCACTTCAAAGGAAGTAAGCCCCTCCGGCTTGTCGACAAGTATTATTCTGTGCGCGTACTTTGGCTCTTTCAATATGGTAAATACGGCTCTTATTCAACCGTGTCATCTTTATCAGGATCAGTTTCAGTTTCTTCCTCAGGAATTTCGAGACTGTCAATGAGCTCAACCATGCGGACCCCTTCCGCGACGGAACCGTCAAGATTAAAAGAGATATGGGGGACATGCCGCAGCCGTATTTCATTTCCAAGGCGGCGCTGCATGTAACCGGCGGCGGAACGGAGACCTTCCAGCGTTTTTCGCATCTCCCGGGGAGAACCGAGAACAGATATACCAATTTCCGCCTCGGAAAAATCCCTGTTCAATTCAACTTTTGTTACAGTGGTGAAACCGATGCGGGGGTCCTTTATTTCTGAAATAATAATTTCAGATATGATCCTGCGGATCAGTTCCTCGAGCTTGTCTTTTCTATATGCCATTCTTCCTGCCGATTGCCCTTTTACAAGTCCCCCTTTGGGATAACGTCTTCTGTTTCGAAATATATCTATTCCAGTATTTTTGCGACTTCGATCAGTTCGTAAGCCTCGAAGGTATCCCCCTCTTTAAGGTCGTTATAGTTCACGAGACCAAAACCGAATTCCTGACCAGCTGTAACTTCCCCGACATCATCTTTAAAGCGTTTAAGTGATTTCAGTTCACCATCAAAAACGACGACGCCGTCCCTGATGAGCCGCATCTTTGAACTTCTCTTTATCTTACCTGTATTAAGAAAGGCACCCGCGATGGTTCCAATCCTGGATATCTTAAAGGTCTGCTTAACTTCACCGGTACCGGTAACTTCTTCCCTGATGTCCGGTGAAAGCATGCCCTGCATTGCCGCCTTGATATCATCTGTCGCTTCAAATATGATGTTATAAAACTTGATGGAGACATTCTCCCGCTCTGCCACCTCTGAAACTTTGCCCGTAGGCCGCACGTGGTAACCAATGATGACCGCATTTGACGCGGAAGCGAGCATAACATCAGATTCGTTGATGCCCCCCGTGGCGGTGTGTATAACATTGATTCGAATCTCTTCGTTGGAAAGTTTCTCCAGGGACTCTGCCAGTGCCTGGGCTGACCCATCCACGTCTGCCTTAACAATGATACAAAGTTCCTGGACTTCTCCCTCGCGAATCATGTCATTGAGGGATTCAAGGGTTACTTTTCTTACCTTCTTGGCTGACTCAATCCGGCGATATTCGAGCCGTTTTTGTGATATCTGCTTGGCAATTCTTTCCGAGGCAACCTGTTCAAAGGGATCACCCGCTCCGGGTACCCCGTCAAGGCCAAGAAGTTCAACAGGTGTTGATGGCCCTGCCTCTTCTATTAACTCACCCCTGTCATTAAACATGGCTCTGACCCTTCCACCAAAATGTCCCACAACAAAAGGATCACCAACCCTCAGTGTTCCCTGCTGAACGAGCAGGGTCGCTACCGGTCCCCTGCCTGAATCGAGTCGTGCTTCAATAACAACACCCTTGGCCAGGAGCTTAGGATTCGCATTCAGTTCAAGCATCTCTGACTGAATTAAAACCAGCTCCAGAAGGCCTTCGATATTGATCTTCTGCTTGGCGCTTATCTCAGCAAAAAGGGTTGCCCCTCCCCATTCCTCGGGAATGAGTTCATAGTTTGCCAGTTCTGTCCGAACCTTCTGGGGATTGGCGTCCTCCAGATCTATTTTGTTAATGGCCACGATAATGGGGACATTGGCGGCCTTGGCGTGATGAATCGCTTCTATCGTCTGGGGCATGACACCGTCATTTGCGGCAACCACAAGAATAACGATGTCAGTCACCTGGGCTCCACGGGCACGCATTGTGGTAAATGCAGCGTGGCCGGGAGTATCAAGAAAGGTTATCTTCTTTTTGTCAATATCAACCTGGTAGGCACCGATATGCTGGGTAATACCCCCATGCTCTGACTCAGCGACCTTTGTTTCCCTTATTGCATCAAGAAGTTTTGTTTTACCATGATCAACATGACCCATGACTGTTACAACGGGATAACGCTCAGCATAATCTTCTTTTTTATCTTCTTCATCATGTTTAATAATTGTTTCATCATAAAGAGAAACAACATTAACACTGGTGTTGTATTCATCAGCAAGAAGGGTTGCGGTATCTGCATCGATTGACTGGTTGATGGTCACCATCTCACCCATCTTCATAAGCCTTGCAATAACATCACTTGCCTTTACGTTAAGCTTCTTGGCAAGTTCTCCAACCGTAACATTCTCGGTTATACTGATTTCATCAGGCGTTACAACCTCACGACGCACCGGGGGCTGACTCTTTTTCCGATGTTCAATTTTTTTCTCTTCGAATTTTTCCTTTTTATACTTCTTCCGGGAATCTTTTCCCTTATCCTTGTCCTTATCTTTCTTTCTCTTAGTTGAATCATCGTCACCGGCGGGAGCAGGCTTTCCGGCTGCAGCCTCTTCAATTTTTCCCTTGCCATCAGGCTTTGGTGCTGGTTTTCCCGGCCTGGCGGCTGGTTTCTCCGCCTTTTTACCGGCCTCCGTTTTCTTTTCCTGGGTGGCGGCACGCGCTTCCTGCCTTTTTTTCTCAGCTTCTACCCTGCGCGCCGCTGCCTCAGCTCGTTTCCTGTTTTCTTCTTCCTGCTGGCGTTCAGCGGCTTCTTTGGCTGCTTCAGCAGGTGTCATTTTCCCCGGTTTTCTGGCGGGTCTCGGACGACCATCGGGGGAAGTCTCTCCAGTCATCTGCTTGACATCCTTTGAGGCATGCACCTTGCGCTTGAGCTTAATTTTCTTCCCCTTGCGCATTTTTTCGATCTTCTGTGCTTTTTTCGTCTTGATCACTTCAATTTTCTTTTCAATGAGGAAGACATCCTGTTCAGATACATCTGATTCACTATCTCCGCAGGGAATCCCCAGGTCTTTACAGACCTCAATTACATCCTCAACGGAAATATGATTACGCGTTGCAATATCAATAGCCTTCATGAAACACCAAATACCTTTTTACATTTCTATACAGGGGAAGCCCCTTTCTTATTAAATCATAAGGGCATCCCCTCCTGATACGATAAGGAAAAAACTGATACAGCCATTCATTTCCCTTACGTTTTCAAATACTCTACTCTGTCTTCTCTACCGCGTCATTACCTGATTCATCTGATGACTCTGCAGGACTCTTTTCTTCATCCTCGTCACCTGAATCATCTGTTTCTTCAATTTCTTCAGTTTCTTCTGAGATTTCGGATTCCATGACGTCTTCATCTTCTTCATCTTCGAAATCAACCGCTTCGGCAACAATATCGAGAATTTTCTGTGCTGTCTTTTCTCCAATACCATCAATGGCAAGAAGGTCCTCGTATGATTTCTCAACAAGGTCCTCAATGGAAAAAACACCACCCGCCTCGAGCAGGGCCCTGGTCCGGGCATCGATCTCGGGGAGTTCCTCAAGTGGGGTTTCATCCTCTGCTGTTGTTGAAAAAAGCTGTTCAACCATGGCTCGTGATTCATTCGATGAGAGGAAATCACGATACTGGTCTTCTGTTTTAATATCTATATCGTAACCACAGAGCCGTGATGCCAGTTTAACATTATGACCGCTCTTGCCCACAGCAAATGAATAATGGTCATTCTCCACAACGGCAATAACGCCCCCGCCTGCTGTCTCAACAATTTCCTTGGCCCTGGCGGGAATAAGGGCATTTGCCGCCATTACCTTCCTGTCATCGAACCATTCGACAACATCAATTTTTTCTCCTTCCAGCTCGCGCACAATGGACTGAATACGTATACCGCGCATACCCACACAGGCACCGACAGAATCGACATCATCACGATCACTGGTTACCGCGACCTTGGTTCGAAGACCCGGCTCCCTTACCACCTTGACGATCCGGACAACATTATCGTAAATTTCCGGAATCTCCATTTCAAAGAGCTTTTCAATAAAGAGGGGATGCGCCCGTGAAAGAATTATACTGGGTCCCTTGGCCACCTTCTGTACCTTGAGAATCAGGGCCTTAACACGGTCACCGGTCTTGTAATGCTCAAGGGGAGACTGTTCCCTTGCGGGAAGAACACCTTCTGTTCGTCCCAGTTCGACGTAGAGAGCGTCTCTGCTCCTGCGCTGAAGATATCCGTTGATCAACTCACCTTCTTTTTCCTTAAATTCATCATAGATAATATTCTTTTCCGCTTCCTTGATTTTCTGGATAATGACCTGTTTTGCCGTTTGTGCAGCTATCCGTCCAAAAGACTGAAGCGGGTTTTCTTCGACGAGAATTTCCTCGCCAAGCTCGGCGTCCTTCTTGATCTTGACCGCCTTATCATAGGCGATCTCTTCCGCCAGGTTCGTGGGCCGGTTCACAACCATCTTGCGGGACACCACCATTACTGAATTTTCTTCCCGGTTAAAAACGACCTCGGCATTTTCAATGCTGCCATACTGCTTCTTGTAGGCAGAAAGCATCGCCGATTCGACAATATTCTCAATTTCCTCACGAGGAATGCCCTTGTCATTTGCAATCTGGTGCAGCGCTTCAAAGAAATTATTGCTCATCTTCTGTCATCCACTTAATAATCAAGATTTGCCTGTACAATACGGCTGATTTCAACATTAAACTCCCCCTGCTCACCTTTTATTATTAACTCTTTTTCACTAACTTCACGCAGGGTTCCCTGTAACGTATCACGCATGTCTCCCCTGTCAACGACTACCTTGACGGGAGAACCGATAAAACGAATATATTCATCAATATTACGCAGCTTTCGATTCAGTCCCGGTGAAGAAACCTCAAGCGAATAATTCGGCACCAGGGCAGCAACATCCAGCCGCTGTGAAAGCTCACGACTGAAACACTCACAATCCTGATGCGACACCCCCTCAATTTTATCAATGCGAACAGCGATATGCGTATTCTCACCACGAACCGAGAGCCCATACTCATAAATTGTATATCCGAGACCCCTGGCTGATTCTTCCATCAACCTGATGATTTCTTCTTTTATCATTAAATTCCGTATATGTGTATTATATAATTAACGAAGAAAATGTAAAAAAAGAGAGTGGTTCCCCACTCTCACTGTCAATGATCTATATCCTCATTTTTATTGCAAGTGTTTTTTATCTATCCCCCGCGACATGTAAAGACCTTGACGAAAAAGGCCATATGACATAAAAAGCCTGAGATATAAAACACAGACTGCCGAAAATGACCGCAGGCAAAAAAAAAGCTGCTGACATAGAAACCACGCATTATTCCAAAAAATTACACTTTTTTTAAAAAAAATACAACCTGGG
This sequence comes from uncultured Leptospirales bacterium, assembly GCA_964534225.1. GTDB lineage: Bacteria > Spirochaetota > UBA4802 > UBA4802 > UBA5550 > CAZHNW01. The sequence goes on from CAZHNW010000049.1 coordinate 22,772, forward strand.
TCATAATGAAATTCGTATCCCCTTTAGAAGAGGAACAGAAGAAGAATGGACCTGTTGAAAACATTGAATGAAAACCAGAAAGCCGCTGTAACCCATACAGAGGGCCCCCTTTTGATCCTTGCCGGCGCCGGTTCAGGGAAGACACGGGTCATAACCCACCGTATCGCCTGCCTGATCCGTGAAAAGGGTATTGCCCCCTACAGGATATTTGCCGTCACCTTTACCAACAAGGCCGCAGAAGAAATGAGAAACCGGATCATCGAGCTCATCGGCCCCGACGGAAAAAATGTCTTCATCAAGACCTTCCATTCCGCCGCAGTCTACATTCTTCGCCGTTATGGTGAGGCCATCGGCGTTCCCCGAGACTTTTCTATTTATGATGCTGCTGATCAGGCCTCTGTGGTCAAATCAATTCTCAAGGAACTCAAGCTCGACCCGAAAAAAATCAGGCCCCAGGGCATCGTTTCAAAAATCAGTGAAATTAAAGACAAAGAAGCCCTTATCGAAGGGGCTGACCTGTCAACACTCCTGCCCGATTATTATACCTTTGATTTCGGTGACATGTATAAAAAATACCATGAAAAACTCTCCAGCATGAACGCCCTTGACTTCAATGACCTGTTAATCAAAACCGTTCAGCTATTCAGGGAATCACCTGAAACCCTGCGCTCACTTCAGGCCCAGTGGCGCTACTTTATGATCGATGAGTACCAGGACACCAACCATGCTCAGTACCTTATCGCCGGATACCTGGCAAAGGAGACGAGAAACATCTGTGTCGTTGGCGATGATGACCAGTCCATCTACTCATGGCGCGGTGCTGATGTTCGGAACATTCTCGATTTCGAAAAAGACTACCAGGAGGCAATGGTCATTACCCTGGAGGAAAACTACCGCTCCACGGAACCGATACTGGAGGCCGCCTCAGCGGTTATCAGGAACAACCAGAACCGAAAAGAAAAAGATGTCAGGGCGGTACGCGGCGACGGCGAGGCCGTAGTCTGCTGCAGCGCCAACAATGAGTACGGCGAGGCCGAGTACGTGGTGTCAACTCTTACTTCGCTTAAAAACCGCGAAGGGTTTTCAAACAAAGACTTCTCTGTTTTTTACCGTACCAATGCCCAGTCCCGGGTCTTTGAAGAACAGCTCAGAAGAGAAAATATCCCCTACCGTGTCATCGGGGGCCTGAAATTCTATGACCGCAAAGAGATAAAGGACATTCTCGCCTACCTGAAAGTAATCATCAACCCGGCTGATACAGTCTCTCTCCTGCGCATCATCAACACCCCCGCCCGGGGTATCGGCGCGGCAACCATTGACCGCATAAACGCAACCGCGGCAAAGCATAAAATATCGGCATGGAAGGTCATTGCCGATGACCTCCTCACGGGAAGGGTCCCCGCCGGTATCGGGGATTTTAAAAAAATCATTGCCACCGCCATGAGTCTCAACAGCAGTGTCCCGACGACCATGAAACTCTCCGATCTTGTCAACGAGGTCATCGAACTTTCAGGCTACCGTCGCAGCCTTGAAGAAGAAAAATCGATCGAGGCAGGTACTCGTCTTGAGAACATCGACGAACTCGTCAACAGTGTCTACGACCATGAAATGACAAACCCGGAGACAACCCTTGATGAGTTTCTCCAGGGCATATCCCTCCTCACCTCGGAGGATACCTCTGACGGGGGACTTCCACCCGAAGAAAGAAACAATGCCATCACCCTGATGACGGTCCACAACGCCAAGGGCCTTGAGTTTCCTGTTGTTTTCCTGACGGGCATGGAAGAGGAAATCTTCCCCCATAAGTTTTCCCTTGACACAGAAGAAGGCATCGAGGAAGAACGCCGCCTCTGCTATGTGGGCATCACCCGGGCAAAGGAACGTGTTTTCATCACCAGCGCAGAGCTGCGCCGGTCCTACTACGGCACCGAGTACAGGGAACCATCCCGTTTCATAGAAGAGATCCCTTCAGTACTCAGGGAAGCCCGCACCTACACGGCTGCAGGGCCCGGGGGCATGTCAGGGGGGTATGGAAGTTCAAGCAGTTCCTTCAGGAGACGATCTTCTTTTTCAGGTTCGTCATCATCGAGTTCCTTCCGGCGGGAACCGAAGGAAGTCTCCTCTGCCGCAGGGGATATTCGTAAAAACCGCCCGGCTTCAGAAGAGGAAGGTAAAACTTCCCCCCATGACTCTCAGTACCGCCTGAGGGAACGTGTACTCCATCCGCGCTATGGTGCGGGCCTCATTACAAAAATCGAAGGACATGGTGATAACCTGAAACTGACCATTGTTTTCAGCTCGGGGAAAAAAGCCTTTCTTGAAAAATACACGCCCCTTGAGAAACTGAAATCATAGAAGGCGCACATACCCGTCATATCCCTGTTCATAGAAGACAATGCGATTACGGCGTTTTTTTGCCCGATAAAGGGCCTGGTCGGCACGCTTGACGATCTGCCCGATATTGCGGTCGAACTTGCTGATCTGGGTCACCCCGACAGAAACAGTCACATTCCTTGAATTGCCGTCCTTTTTAACAATGAGGGTTTCCTCACATTCACGCCGTATTCTTTCAAGGGTCTCGAGAATCCGCTTCGACGATGCCACCCGTGGAAAGAGAACGATGAATTCCTCGCCCCCGTAGCGCACAGGCATGTCAGTTGTGCGGATATTCCGCTTCAGTATCGCTGAAAACTTTTTCAGAACCCGGTCACCCACATCGTGGCCGCCCCAGTTGTCGTTGATATCCTTGAAATGATCGAGATCAAACATGGCAATGAAGAGATTGTACTTCATCTTGCTGTTCTCAAAGTAATAGTAATCTTCAAGCTCACCAAGGTAACGCTGCTGGCTCCTGGAAATCAGGCCATCATTCAGGAGACGTGCCGCCGCGCGGTTAAAAAGATCCTCGTCATTGGTATCGAAACTGTTAAAAAAAAGATTGCGAAGAATTTTCTTCGGCTGGCCGTCTCCATTGATTACCATCTGCAGGAGGCCCTCCTCGAATTTCGTGAGGCGGCTGAAAAAATCAACGCTCCTGAATTCTTCAGTGAGGCGTTCTTCCATCAGCTTGCGGGTATTGAGACCAGTCAGGGCATCGAGTACCGCCAGCTCCTTGTTCTGGATTGCAGAGATTGAATTTTCAAGGAGCCTCTTTGTAATATATATCTCGTCGCGGATCTTTGCATCGAAACGGTCTTCTTTTTTTTCATCCCTGTAGGGATGGCGTCCCAGGATGATACGTCCCAGAAGACGTTCAGGCAGGTCAAGGTCCTGGAGATCCGCGTAATAGACCCTGCTCCGGTCAATAAGATATTCCGTATCATCGACGAGTTTCTTCCGCGAATCAATCTTTAAGATGTCCTTTTTTGATTTATTAATACCGCTGCAGCTGATATAGAGATAGGTACAACGCAGTTCTTCAAGGAAAAACTTTTTTATATTCTTACCGTAACTGTTCAGGGTCCTGGCGCTTCCCGGCTGGAGTTGAATATCAATATCAACAAAACTCGACTTGTATTTCAGGTATTCAACGTCATAGAAAAAATCAACAGAAAGCTCAACGGACTGCTGCAGGGCCTCGCTGACCACCTCGACGTGGTCATTCATCGAAGAGAGTTCCTCCTGTAAACCAGTCACCTCTTTTTTAAGCGCACGAATATCCCGCTGCTTTTTGCGCAGCTTTTTTTTCAACTCAACAGTTTCCTCGTCCCTGCCTGGTTTTTCCATGCCTTTATTCATGATCTCAGTCGAATATTCAATCTTTATACAGATGGAGTTCTCATGTCAAGAATAAGTTCACCATGGGCTTCCCGAGAAAAGACCTTTCCTGCACATAATTGATTTGACGTCACCTTTTCACCGTGATACTCTGAGTGATCACAAAGGAGTATTATCTGTCACGATGAAACCGGGAATACACATCCTTTTCCGGGGAGTAATTCTTGTCCTCATTGGAGCCTCCCTCTTCTTTACCTTTCAGGTTATCCGTTTCAAAAAGGGACTGAATGTCAACTCCGGTACGCTTTCACTTTCCTCCGGTGAAAAAGTAACAGTCGTAAAAATTATTGACGGGGATGAGGTCTCGGTCCTTCACGGGGATAACCGCTTTATTGTCAGGATGCTGGGCATTCGTTCCTTTGACCCCACCATTAATGATCCCCGCCTGCAGAACGCCGGACAGCTTGCCTTTAACTTCCTTGAAAAAAACCTGCTCAACAGGGACGTCGAGATACACTTTGAAAAACTTAAGTGGGACAGAAAAAAACGCCTTCTCGCCCATATCTTTAAGGAGGGCAAAAACATCGCCCTGGAAATGGTGACCCGGGGAATGACACTCACCTACCGGCGCTATCCTTTTAATGACTTAAAAAAATATCTTGCAGAAGAAGAGAAGGCACGAAAAAAACATAACGGTTTCTGGTCCAATCCCGCGGCAGCACAGAGAGCTGCCATTCTCATTCAACTCTGGGAACGTCAGCTTGAGGAGGAGTCAAAATGATGTACCGGCTTCTTCAGATCTTTTTAAAGAGAAGAAAAGGGGTTGTTGTTCGCAGCAGCAGGATCAAGGCTTTTTTTCTCTTCTGCTGCCTCTTCTGGTATGCCGCATCAGGCTACCTCTATTTCGAGCTCCCTGTCAAGCCTGACCTGGCATGGAAGGACGCCCTCTGGTGGGCCTTTGTGACCATGACCACCGTCGGCTATGGCGATTACTTTCCCGTCACCGCCGGGGGCCGATACCTGGTGGGAATACCGGTAATGGTCTTTGGCATAGGCTTTCTCGGTTTTATTATTTCGGAAGTAGCAGCACTGCTCATCGAAACACGATCAAGGAGACTGAAGGGCATGATGGAAATAAAATCAAAAAATCACGTTCTGATAATCAATATAAACCGCGTAGAAGAAATTATACGACTGGTTAAAGAACTGCGTTCAGATGCAACCTCCGGCGGCAGGGATCTCTGCCTCATTGATGAACTGTGCGAAGAGCTCCCCGTGGAACTGATTCACCTTAATCTTCACTTCGTGCGGGGCAACCCCACACAGGAAACGGTGTTAACAAAAGCAAACCTGGAAAAAGCGGACTACGCCATTGTTCTCAGCCGGGACCCCCAAGACCCCGAATCCGATGATCTCAATCTCGCCGTTACCCTTGTCATCGAAAGTATCAACCCGGATATATTTTCCATCGTAGAAATCGTTGATTCACGTAAAGCACGGCAGTTCGAATTTGCCGGGGCGAACAGTATCGTTTGCGTTTCTGACCTGACGTCAAACCTTATCATACAGGAACTGCAGGACCCCGGCATCAAGGATGTCGTCACAGAATTGACAACCAACAGCTACGGGGAACAGCTCTACCTTGTCCCGGTTAACGGGGAAGGCCGTTTCTACCGTGACCTGGTACTCTACGGCCTTGAAAAGGGAATCACCTTCCTGGGGATAGTCACCGATTCAGGAGTATCACTGAACTGTACAGCCGAAACAAAGATCGCTCCAGGGGACAGGGCAGTGGCCATTGCCGGGTCACGGCCGGGCACAGTTTCTCTCTGGTTATTTTTAACCATTGTTTCATATATTTTTATGAAAAGGGATGCCAGGACAGGGGTTACATAAACCTGTCCAGAACCTGCGGTTATGAATAATTTTGCAGTAATAATCGAGGAGAGGAGGGTGATTATGCAGTTTCGCAACTATCAGAACATTTACGAGATTCTCAAAGAAACCGCTGAAGCATTTCCGGAATATCGCGCCTATCGCTGGATAACGAGTCCCGGAGAATCAGAGTCGGTTAACTGGCATGAATTCAACAGCGAGGTCAGGGCTGCATCAAAAAGCCTCATAAAACTGGGATTGGAAAAGGCAGATAAAATTTGCATTCTCAGTTACAGCTGTTACCGATGGGTTGTCACCGACCTGGGCAATGTCAGCATTGGCGGTGTTACCGTAGGCATCTACCAGTCAAACCTTCCCGAAGACTGCCACTATATTATTGATCACTCTGAAGCAAAATTCGTCTTCGTGGAAAATCTTCAGCAGCTGAATAAAATCCTTGAAATCAGGGACAGGCTTCCACGCGTTGAGAAAGTTATCATGTTCAACGACAGCTACGAGGGAGATGACTGGATTCTCGCCTTTGAAGATTTTCTCACCCTCGGCAGAGATGTCCCTGACTCAGTAGTTGAAAAAATGATCAGTAGCGTCTCTTCTGATGATCTTGCCACTATAGTCTATACATCAGGGACTACCGGGGTACCCAAGGGGGCCATGCTGACCCACGAAAATGTCACCTTTACCGTACAGTCAGCGGAAATGTCCGCTTCCATTGAAGCCCACAGTGAAACATTCTGCTTTCTCCCCTATGCTCACATCTTCGCTCGCCTGCTCATGTATGTTACAATGAAAATCAATGCTTCAACCACCTATACGCGCAGCATGGATACCATCATTGATGACATCCAGGTGAGCAAACCGGACTGGTTTATCAGTGTGCCCCGCATCTTTGAAAAGGTTTACTCCCGAGTTCTCAGCGGTGCCGAGGCAAAAGGCGGAGCAGCATTGAAAATATTCAGGTGGGCCATTAAAATCGGTGGAAAGGTCAGCGATTACAAACTCCAGAAAAAAAATATCCCCTTCATGACAAAGATCAAGTACGGCATTGCAACGAAACTTGTCTTCAGCAAACTGCAGGCCGTACTGGGAGGAAACCTCAAGTGGTGCATCAGCGGTGCCGCACCCCTGAACCCCACCATCGCGAAATTCTTTCACGCTGCAGGGATCCTCATTCTGGAGGGCATCGGCATGACAGAAAACATGTCCTTTACCAATGTCAACCGTTATGATAATTACCGTTTCGGATGGGTAGGCCAGCCGGGACCGGGGATTGAACAAAAAATCGCCGATGACGGTGAAATCCTCTTTCGTGGCAAAAATGTCATGAAGGGATACTACAAAATGCCGGAAGAAACCGCCGAAACCATAGACAGTGACGGCTGGCTTCACACCGGGGACCTGGGGGAAATCGACAGCGAGGGCTTTCTCCGTGTAACCGGCAGAAAGAAAGACCTTATCATTACCGCGGGAGGGAAAAATATCGCACCCTCCTCCATCGAAACACTCATTGCCACGTCAAAGTATATTGCCCAGGCATGTGTTATCGGAGACAAGAGAAAATTTCTCACCGCCCTTGTAACCCTTGACGCTGAAAACATCACTGATTACGCGGAACAGAACGGTATCGAGTATTCCTCTTTCGAAGACCTCATGGGCAATGAAAGAATCGAAGAGCTCATTACCGGAGAGGTGGAGACAAAAAACAGTGAACTTGCCTCCTTTGAAACCATAAAAAAAATAAAAATCGTGGAAGAGTTCACCATAGAAAATGAACTTCTCACCCCC
>CAZHNW010000050.1:0-29599 GCA_964534225.1 uncultured Leptospirales bacterium
CCGGCGGTAATACAGATTTTCTGAATATGCTGAATCGCCACCGCCTGAAGTCGAAAAGAACATCGAATCTTCACCCACATCCCCGTGCCGGCCTTCGAGCCACTGCCCCGCCTCATCGAAGCTGATACGGGGAAATTCTTCACTCTCGCTTTTCTGCCGGCGCATGTAATAATCAGACTGAATCCTCAGGGCGGCAAGGGCATCCTCGGAACGATCAAAAATCGGGCAGGGAAGATTCTGTTTCATCTTCAGCAGCGCCCGCCCCGGAGCTGACATTGACACCACGATGGGTTTACCTGCATCTTCCATGACCCTGATCGTCTCTTCAGAGATATCGGTATTGAACATCTTCTTAAAAATCGAATCATCCCCGGGAGGAAAGAGGGGACGCGCGTGACCGTAGACAATGCCGTCAACATCGTCACTGGCCAGGGCTCTGCGAAAAATTTCAGGATAGACAGCAGTGTTGTAGATATCACCCATATCAAGGGGATTGGAAAATTTTATAATACCCCCGGCATTGGTAAACTCGTGAAGCCCCTCGTAGAATGCCTCACCGGGATCGGCAAAATCGAATCCCTCCTTTTCAGCCAGGTCAGCCTTCATGACCGCGGCACCTCCCCAGTGAGTCATCACCATAAGGCGGTTTCCCATCATGGGGGGAAGTTTAAATATTCGCACAGCATGGATCAGGTCATGAACATTGTCAACACGGATGATGCCGGCACGTTCAAAGGCGGCGTCAACCATGTCATCGTTGTTGCTCATCGATGCGGTATGACTCATGGCGGCGCGCCCCCCCGCCTCTGATCGGTTCGCCTTGAGGGCAATGATGGGCTTATCGATACAACGCGCCACCTCAACGAGTCGTTCTCCATTCTGTATACTTTCAAGGTAGAGGCCGATGACTTCTGTTTTGGGGTCATTGCCCAGGTATTCAAGAATATCCGTTTCATCGACATTGAGTTTATTACCGATACTGGCAAATTTCGCCATGCCCACATTTTCACTCTGCATCAGGTTCCAGAGCACAAGGAAAAATCCCCCGCTCTGGGAGATAAAAGAAAAGCCTCCCTCGGGCATTTTCTGGTGAGGCACAAAGGGAAGACACACACCGCTGGAAGCATCAGCAACGGTGAGTCCGTTGGGGCCGATAAACCTGATGCCGTATTCATCCGCCGCGGCTTTCAGGTCTTCTGCCAGGTTTTCTCCCGCCTCACCCGATTCATTGAACCCGCCGGAAAGGATGGCGGCGCGGCGGATACCGATTTTTCCGCATTCCCTCATTGCGGGGGGAACAAATTTCGCGGGGATCAGCATCACTGCAAGTTCAGGCACCTCCGGAAGTTCAGTGACAGCATTGAATACCGGAACTCCCTTTATGGTTTCACCGCCGCAGCCGGGCATGACACCATATATCTTACCTTTATAACCCCAGCGTCGCGTGTTATCGAGAATGTAGTTGGGAATCGATTTCTTCTTTTCGGATATGCCAAAAATCACCATTGATTTCGGATTGAAAAATGTCTTCATGAATGTCTCCTGCCCGTCTCTGTTTTATCAGTTAGTTAATTTCACTAACCAGAGAGAAGATAAAAAGAGGCACTCCCTCATGTGCCTGGTTTATTTTCTCTCTGAATTAAGTTAGTTAATTTTACTAACCCAGTCAAGTAATTTTAATTAATTTTACTCACCTTAAATGTAAAAATGACTTGAATTATAGCCAAAAAGGAAAAAACTGATGAAAAAATCGGCACCCCTTCATATGCAGGAAAACAATAACAGCAAAACACACCCCCCGGGACGCATTAAAATCATCAATGCCCTGCGCACACTCCTTGAGTCAAAGGACTTCAGCTCCATCAGGATCGCTGAGCTTGCCCAGACTGCAGGGGTCACTGAACCCCTCATCTACAAGTATTTCAAAGACAAGCGGGATGTTCTACACTCCCTTCTCCAGGAATACCTTGAGACGAAATTCAATCTTGCCCTTAAAGAACTGGACAAGGTACCGGGAGCCCTCAGGCGTCTGGAGCTGTTTATTTCCAGCTACATCGCCGCCTATAATGAAGACAGGGTCATCGCGCGGGTCATCCTCCTCGAGGTAAGCAACTCCTACGACTACTACGAAAGCCAGCCCTACCGTATCCTGAAAAAATACGGGGGACTCATCACCAAAATAATCGAAGAAGGCGTAAATGAAGGAACCATAAGGGACGACATATCCCCCATTTCCCTGAGAAACCTCCTTTTCGGTTCCCTTGACCGGGCCTGCCTGAACCCCATAATCTTCAACAAGCCCATTAATGTCGAGGCTCTGAGCCGTGACATGACACGGCTTATATTCGATGCTATCGGAAGGCCCTGAAAGGGCCTCCCTGTTTTACTTATGCACCTTTTGCCGCCCGCCGGCGGTTAAAAAGCCAGATACCAAGAATCAGCAGGGCCAGTATTCCCAGGAGAGAAAGGATTGCCGGGGTGTCACCCCGCGCCACCGCCATGAGATACCCCGCCATGCCTCCCGGGGCCACCTGCCAGTCCATTGATTCAAGGGAAGAATGATTCAACGTAGCGAATTCATTGACAACCGTCAGGGTACGCTCTGAGCGGCTTACCCCCTGCATGTCCACCTGGAACACCTTCCAGTAGCGGAGGGAATCATCCGCCCCGGAGGGGAAAGGTATCTCCTGCCACATACCCATGCTGTCATAAATTCGCAGGGTAATGGGCTCGTCATACCAGCTGCCGCTCCAGGAATACTTGTGCACGGTAAAGGTAAAGACCCCGTCGCTGTACTTCGAGTTGTCATCGAGTTTAAAAAGGTTGATTGTCTCCGGGCCGTATCCCCGCGTACTGTCCTGTACCAGTGAGGTGGTGGCAAAACTTCCCACCGGGTCTGCTGACGATGAATAGCTCCCTGTGGGCTCGGTATAAGACTTGCTGTGCCAGGAGACATGAAAGCGCCCCCCTGAGGCAGACTCACTGGGGCCCACGACATGCAGGTCAAGGTCACGGGGGTTGCCCCCCCAGAGAAGGGTTACCTTCAGCCGGTAGGGAGCCAGTACCTCACTGAGTGCCTGGCGTCCAAGCTGACGGTTCCCATCAACAGCCTTGTTGTCAACAAGGAGATCATAATAGTTGTTCTTTGAAACATTGAGGCTGTAGGTACCCGGCGGCAGGGTTCCCGTAACAAAAGATCCGTTTCCATCAGAAGAAACAGTTGCAACAGTTGTCCCGGCATAGTTTCTTACCTCAACGGCGGCACCGGTAATGGCCGATCCGTCATTGGCATCGATGACAGTACCGGTAAACTTCCCCGATGATGCGGAGGTTGAAACAAGGGTTATAGTCCCCTGGTCTGACACGCTTCCCAGGTTAACGGAGATGCTGTTCTTGACCGCGCTGCTGTATCCTGACGCGGTGATTTCCATGGCATAGGCATTCTCTCCCACCTCAACATTGTTGAAGGTCACTGTACCATCAGCGCCGGTGGAGAGCGTCTGCAGCACCGTGCCGGAAACCGCCTTTTTCAGTGCCGCTGTTGCGCCGGGAATGTCCTGCCCCGTGTTATTCTTTACGCGGATACTGACAGAGCCGGCAAGAATGATTCCGTCAGAAGCTGTACCAAAGGCGCTCCAGTTTCCGGCATTGTCGACACCCCGTACCCGGGCATAGTAGCGGGAACCCGCCGAAGCAGAGGCCGGGAACGTGTATCCCTCTACGCTGCCGATGGAGGCGCCTTCACTTCCCCCCAGGACAATATTTTTAAACGTTTCATCAGTGGCGACCTGTATTTTCACATCCGTAACATCGTCACCTTTGCCCCATGAAAAAACAAGTGATGATGCCTGTGACCAGTCACCGGCATCACTCGCCACCATGAGGGCCGGGGGAGTTTTATCAATGACAAATGATGCTGTTGTAGGAGCAGACTGCCAGTTGCCGGCACTGTCGCGGCCGATCACATCAAGTACATAAGAACCTTCGTTCAGGGTGCGGACAATATTGACGGCACTGCTGATCTCGCCGCTCCAGGCGCCGCTGTTAAAACGATAGCGGTAAGCATAGACATCATCCCCGGCAACATCGATATCGACAGCGCCATCGTTGACCGGCGATGAGGGATAGCCTGTTACAAGGGCCGTGGGGGCCGTCACATCGATGGTCCAGGCAAAGGTCGTGGCATTGTCTGTTGTCTGCCAGTTGCCTGCGGCATCACGGGCAACCACGGCGATACTGTGCGGTCCCGCATCAAGACCCATTGCTGAAATGGTTTCACCAGCATCAGTCTCACCACTCCATCCCCCGTCATCGAGATTGTAGCGGTAGGCTGCGACATCAGAGCCTCCCACGGTAATATTGAGCAACGTCTGGTTCGTCAATGCCGGGGGCAGTCCCGCAAGAACTGCATCGGCGGCGGTGCGGTCGACCTTCCAGGTATACTGCACCGGTGTTTCCTGGGCGTTCCCTGCCGCGTCGATTCCCCGCACCTCGATAAGGTGACTTCCCTCACCGAGGCCGGCAAGGGCGAGAACAGTCTCTATACCCGCAACGGTCTGCCACTGCCCGCTGTCAAGACGATACTGGTACCCCGTTGAATCAGCCCCTGATACGGTAATGGCTGCCGCATCAGAGCTCGTGGGACTCGCGGGAAGGTTCGAAAGCACCAGCTCCTCTGCGGGAGGCGTCACGTCGATGGTCCAGGTATAAGAGGTTGCTTCATCTGTGCTCTGCCAGTTACCGGCAGCATCACCGCCAATAATTTTTATGGTATGTTCACCCTCGGTAAGTCTGTCAGCACCAGGCGATATCACGTTAGACGAAATATAAATATTTTCACTCCAGGGATCACTGTCGAGACGGTAGCGGTAAACCGTCACACCACTGCCGGTAACGGTAAAGGCCTGCTCCCGGTTATTCGAGATAAGGGGGGGAAGTGTCCCCTCCGCGAACAGTGCCGCGGGGGCGGTAAGGTCTACCGTCCAGGTGTGACTTATCGGTGCCGCCTCGTTTCCCACGCTGTCCATGCCGATGACACTGATGGTATGACTTCCCTCTGAAAGAGACGAGAGGGGAAGTTTATCCATGGCGGAAATAGTCCCGCTCCAGCCGCCCCCGTCAAGGCGGTACCTGTACCAGGCCACGTCACTTCCCCCCACCCTGATCTCGGGACTCGCCTCACCGGATGGGTTGTCGGGAAGAACCGGCAGGGTCACCGTTGCGGGGGGCGTCAGGTCGATCTTCCATGTGCCTGTTGTGGGCGAGGTCACTTCCTGCCATGTCCCTGCCTCATTTTTAGCAATAACGGAAATACCGTGATCACCCTCACCGAGGCCGGTACGGGAGACAGGCGTGGCAAGGGGTATCTCGCCGCTCCAGGCGCCGCCGTCAAAGGAATAGCGGTATGCCGTCAGCCCCGTGCCGGTCACATAAATTACAGCATTTCTATCTGCCGTTACCGCATCAGGTACACCACTCAGGGCTGCCACGGGAACAGATGTATCGATCTTCCATGTATAGGTGGTGGCGCTTGATTCGTCCTGCCAGTTTCCCGCAAGGTCACGCGCCACGGCAGTAAGGGTATAGGTACCGTCTCTGAAATCTTCTCTTACGATGGGGCCCTGGCGCTCCTCGCTCCAGTCTTCGTCGTTAAGGCGGTAGCGGTAGGCAAAGGCGTCTCCCACGGTAACGCTGATTGATTTTTCTGCTGTGATGTTGGCGGGAAGATTTTCAAATAATGCCATGGGTGGCGTGGTGTCAACAGTCCATGAAAAACGGGTGGGGGCTGTCTCATTCTGCCAGTTGCCCAGTGAGTCGCTGCCGATAACCTCGAGGCGATGTGTACCCTCGCCTATACCGCCGGCAGCAATGGCAGTTCCCGCGTCAACAGAAGAGCTCCACTCTCCCTCGTCAATGCGGTAACGGTAAGCGGTGACGTCTTCACCGGTAACAGTCACCTGCAGATCAGTAGAAGAGGTTACCGATGCAGGGGTCCCCGTCAGAAGGGCCAGGACAGGGCTGCGGCCGCTGAAACTCCTGGACGATCCGCTCATTTTATTGCCTTTAAGATCAGCAACATTTGCCACGTAACACTGGTAATCCGTGCCATACTCCATGGCATTGCTCAGAGTGATTATCACGGCATCCGCGGAATTAAGATTTACCGACTCTATCCCCAGGGGGGCCTCACTGCTGGAGATAATATAGTTTGCCGTCTCCAGGGCAGAGGCCTCTGTAACAGCCTCGGAGAACCTGAGTGAAATTGTTTTCTCAGAAAGGGCGCTTGTGCTTTTGATATAAGGAGGTGAAGTGTCACTGCTCAGGGAAGAATCATCAACATAGGCTTCTTTTCCCAGGTAGGTATCAACACCGCATCCCGCTGCGATTACAACAAGAATGGCCACGGCAAGGGCTGACATCAGGCGGACAGGGGTTCTTTTCATCATGGCGTAACCTCCTCCTCTTTTATGCCGAAGGGGAAAACCGGCGCAGAGCCTGTTTTCTTTCAGCAAAGGCGTTACCTGATTGTATCATTTAAAATAAAAATTGTAAAATGTTTATTTTTATCCGATTATCTCATGCTCCCTGAAAAAATTTATTTCTTTATCCCTGAAACCGGCCTGTTTTAATATTTCTTCATTATGAAGTCCCCTTTCAACGCCGGCTTTTTCCGCCACGCACTCCACGGACTGAAACTTTACCGGGTTACCGATCTGGCGAAAAGAGGCGCTGTCATTTCCCTTAACGTTTACTACCATGTTTCTTTCCGCAAGGGGCGGGCGTGTAATTGTCTCGGCAATAGTCAGAACCGGTTCAACACATGAATCGGCATCACAAAAAATTTTCTCCCACTGGGGCAGCGTTTTCTTCTTTATAATTTTTGCGATTTCTCCCTTTACCTTTACGTTGCCGATTCCCTCATCGGAAAACTGCGGGCAGCCTGCAGACTCACAAAAGGCTTTAAAAAATTTTGGTTCAATGGGGCCTGCCGCAAGATATCTTCCATCGGCTGTTTCGTAGTAATCGTACAGGGCCCCGCCGTTGAGAATTTCCTCCTCAGGGCCGGGTTCCTTACCGCCATGAAGAAAGGGAGCAGTGCAGAACAGGGTCATGGCAAAGGTAGAATCCGTAATTGAAACATCAATATAGTCACCCTTCCCACTTTTCATTCTTTTTATAACAGCTGCCATAACGGCCATGGCCAGGTTTTTTGCCCCTCCCGCGATATCGGCGATCTGCAGCCCTGAAAGTGACGGCCCTTCTTCTTTGCGCCCTGAAAAGGACTCGAGCCCTGAAAGGGCCATGTAATTTATGTCATGACCCGCCCTCTGGGCGTAACTGCCTGTCTGCCCGTATCCCGTAAGGGAACAGTAGATAATGGGAGGATTGATTTCTTTCAGGTCATCATACCCGAGACCAAGTTTCGTCATAACCCCGGGCCTGAACTGCTCCACTATTATATCATATTCATTGACAAGTGAATATATAATCTGCCGCGCCTCTTTCTTTTTAAGGTTCAGCGAGAGAGACTTTTTCCCCCTGTTCAGGTGGGCATTGAGCACGGAAATATTGTCATGAAAGGGGGGAACAAAACGGGTAAGATCAGGCTGCAGAAGGTTTTCAACCTTTATAATTTCCGCGCCGAAATCAGCCAGGAGCATGGTGGCATAGGGACCCGGGAGAAGAGAGGTAAAATCAAGAATTTTCAGGCCTTGAAGGGGTTTGTTCATGTACCCATTGTAAAGCATTGAAAAGTGCAATCAATACTTTATTTTTCTCAAGGCAAATTTCCCGGCAGGATTTTCGTACACTCTCTGTTTGTATTCATAATACAGGGAAAAAGAGTATTGAACCGCAGGGACGCAGGTCTGACCGCAGGCGCGGTCACGAGACCGCGCCTGCGGGGTTTTACACCCCGCCTTCGAATAAAAAAACATTTGTCTTCACAACAAAAGAAGTGTAATCTTACCAAAGAAGACCATACACCCCGGAGGGTAAACATGCAGAGAACAATCATTACCGTTATCATTTCGATTATACTTCCCCTTTCCGTGGTCTACGGACAGACCCCGGATAAAAAGAAAAAAATACCCGCCGACATCACTGAAACAAAAAAACAGGACAAAAAAGAAAAAAAAGGCGGCACAGGCATGATGGGCCTCAACCTTAAGGTCCATGTCTATGGCGGAGGGGCCCTCACCTACCCCGGGGGGGATATCGCCATCGAGGCGGGCACCTCTGCAGAGAGCGCCTTCAGGGCCGGTTACGAAGCAGGCGTCGGCATCTCCTACATGTTCCTGGGGGACATTATCGGCATCAACCTTTCCACGCGCTACAATGGCAATTACCTCGGCATCAAGTACAGCGGGACTAATTCTGGCACCTATATCTTTAAGACAGGATTCATTGACGCATCACTTGGCGTAAAGGGATACCTTCATTTTATTTATCTCTACTACGAAACAGGGATCACCTTCGGTTCAAAAATCGGCGACTGGGACCTTGAAACCCCTGCAGGGACAGAACCGGAGAGTTCATGGGCGACAGGGTACGATTTCAACTTCAACCTCTCCTATTATTTCGGCGGAGGTGTCGCCTTTCCCATAACAAAACTGGTGAGCCTTGA
The DNA here is from genome assembly GCA_964534225.1 of uncultured Leptospirales bacterium. GTDB lineage: Bacteria > Spirochaetota > UBA4802 > UBA4802 > UBA5550 > CAZHNW01. Next base: position 8,627 of record CAZHNW010000050.1, read on the forward strand.
GTTCGGATTCAGGTACGAGGTTGGATTTCTTCCCGTACTCAAAGGGCCTTCTGTACTTCCCGCCATTTCAGATACAGATGAGCTTTCGATACGCTATATCGGCCTGCGTGCAGGGGTGACCTTTTCGATATAAAGCCTCTTCTTTTTTTAATTTCATTATTGAAAAATAACCCGCCCTGTGCAAATATCGTCACACTTTGAGGATACCGGTTGAGACAGAGTGTCTCTCCGGTATTCCGGCTAAAATTACCGGGATACCCACAGGAACAACGCCATGTTTACCCTGCTCCACGTTGACAACAGTTCTTTTTTTCGCCGCATCTTCAAGGATTACTTTGAGAAAAAAGGCTACAGGTGCCTCTCCGCCGAAACCGTAGACATGGCCTTTGCCCTTCTCCAGGGGAATGAAATCGACCTTATCGTAACGGGAATCGAGGTCAGGGGGGGAGGGGGAGAGTTCTTCACCGAAAGCGTCAACAAAAGCGAATACCGCAATGTCCCCATCATTGTCTGTACCGGTACTGACTCCATCGACGAGAGAAAAAAAATGTTTTCCATGGGCGTCATCGATTATGTACCAAAGACAAAAGACTTTGCCGAACACATTTACCGGGACATTCAGCGTCTTACCCGAAAAGACCCGGCCCGTGAAAAACTAAAAAAAATGAAAATCGCCGTTCTCGATGACAGCAAAATGGAACTGGGCATCATCAAGAACATTCTGCAGCTGAATAATATCACCGACATCGACTTCTACACAGACCCCGCACAGCTCCTCTCCAGCAGCAGAAAGTATAGCATATACTTTGTCGATATCGTTCTTCCCCATATCTCAGGCGAGCAGGTGATCCTCAACCTGCGAAGCCGTTTCCCTGAAAGTGTCATCATTGCCGTCAGCGGCATCGACAACTACAAGGTCATATCCAACATCCTCAACACCGGCGCCAATGACTACATGCTCAAGCCCTTCAACGCCAGTATCTTCATGGCGCGCCTTTCAACCAATGTACGCACCTATCTTCTCTACCGTGCCCTTGAAAAAAAGAACCGGGAACTGGAGCTGATCTCCCGCGTCGATGATCTCACCGGGGCCTATAATCACAGTTACATCCATGAACAGCTTGTCACAGAAATACGTGCCTCGGAAAAAGAAAACAGGAACCTCTCCATAATACTCTTCGGCATAGACAGTTTCTCTGTCATCAATGAAAACTACGGCCACCACGTGGGAGACCGCATCATACGCACCGTCGCCGAGACCATCGGCAAAAGCCTCAGCGATATCGATATACTGGGGAGGTACGGCGGCGTCGAATTCCTTCTTATACTTCCCGAAACCAGCATCGACGAGGCCCGCAGCCTGGCGGAAACCATTCGCAAAAAAATCAACAAAGTCTCATTCAAAAACCACCGCCTCTCCATAAGCGGCGGGGCGGTTGAACATGAAAAAGGGGAGAGTGCCATGGACATGATACGCAAGGCAGACTCACTCCTCTTCAATGCCCGCAAAAAAGGGAAAAACCGTCTCGAAGTCAACTTCGACTGGGAAAACTATTGACAAAGCACCCCCTGCCCCGTTGTCTCTCCTTAAAAGCAACCAACGGAGAAAAATATGGAGCAGTACCTGAAAGAGTTTACCGAACGCGCCCTTATCGGCACCCGCAGCGGCGAGCCTGAGCGCCTGAAAATCGAAGGAGAAATCGAATCCCTTCTCAAAGATAAACCGAAAGACGCGAGCCCTGAAATGGTCTACTACCTTGAATTTCTCCTCGCCGTCACCAGGGGCGAAGAGGCAGAAGAGTTATGGGGGAAGTTGACCCCCGACCTGCAGAGCATCTTCGGCGAGGTGATGAAAAAATTCAAGGGTGCCGAAATCACGGAAAAACTCAAAGAGATTACCCGAAAGGCGATCCTCGCCCGCCAGAAGGGAACTGACCGCGACGCCGTTATTGCGGAACTGCAGATGATACTCGACGCCGACCCTGAAAAGGGAAGAAGCGGCGTCGCGCGCTATATCCGGTACCTTCACGCCATGGTAGAGGGGAAAGAAACAGAGGAGATGGCGGCAGACATCGAACAGGGCCTGGTTGACATCTTCAATGAAACCATGCAGGATATCTCCGGCATGGACATGATGACCTTTTTCGACCGTCTTACCGAATCAGCCTTTCACGAGGCACGCACGGGAGAGCATCGGAACAATATTTCAGTGAGACAGGTCATCAACGAAATCCAGGAGGGAGACAACCCTCCTCCACAGGCAATCGTCAACTACCTCACTCTCATCATCGCCCTCCTTGATGGGGAAGACACAGAAGAGAAGCTCCTTGACGTGGCTCCCGAGTTCCAGGCACTCTTTAATAAACACAAGGCTCCCCCTGCCTGAAAAAAGGACTTATTCCTCTGCCGGGATGTGAGGAAAGGGTCTTTCTCTCCTGCGCAGTTCCTTCCTGGTATACCTGCCGCGGGTATCTTCCCTGACTGAATCGAATGACTCCCGCACTTTAAGAACACGGCCGCGCAGCTTTGACTTGTGCAGCCCGTCCATGGCAGCAAGGGCCTCTTCTTCATCTTCCATCACAACAAAACCGAAACCGCGTGACTCGCCGCTCTCTTCATCGCGCTCGATAGCACAGTCTTCTACAATCCCGAACTCTTCGAAAATTTCCATGAGTTCATTTTCGTCAAAGTCCGGGGGAAGGTTCGAAACGAAAAGTTCCATCATGTTCCTCTCATTTCTGATGTTCAGCGATCCACTGGACCGCCATTCTGATCAAATGATTGTTGCTCTCCAGGTTCAGCTTCTCCCTGATATTTCGCCGGTGTGTCTCGATTGTATTCTGGCTCAGGTTGAGAACCGAGCTTATCTCTTTGATATTTTTCCCCCTGCCGAAGAGCTGAAAAATTTCCAATTCGCGGTTTGTCAGGTTCGTGATATCATCATCCTCACCATCCTCAGGTTTCCTGCTTCCCTGCATGAGGGAGAGGATGATCCTGTCCTTGATCTTTGCCCCCAGAACGAGGTCACCCTTCATGACATCCCTGATTCCCTCGACTATGCGTGAGGGCGCCTCGCTTTTCTGAATGTATCCCCGGGCACCCGCCCGGAGGGCCCTCTCCGCATAGATTGCCTCGTCGAACATGGAATGGACCAGGAGACGTACACCGGGAAAACGACGGCTCACGACGCGGATAAAATCAAGGCCGCTCATATCTTCATCAAGGCCAATATCAACAAGCACCACGTGAGGCGATTCCCTTTCCAGCATCTTCAGCGCCTCATTGGCACTGCCCGCCTCCGCGCAGAGCCTGATATCATTCTTATTTTCTAAAAGCTTTGCAATCCCCATGCGCACCGTTGGATGGTCATCGAGGATCAGCACCTTTATCTCGTTCATGGTTTCTATCCCTCATTCTCTTGAAAAATGTAACGTCTCAGAAGCCGGATGTCAATATAGTGAAGTATTAAGAGTTGCTAATAGAATCCACTACCTCAGTAAATGGCGTCCCATATTCAATGAAACAGCAAAATACTCATCCGTTGTATCAACAGAAAAAAGGGCCCCAAGAATATCAGCACGATACTTCATGATACGCATCCCCAGTCCACGGCGGGCAGATTCAGGACGAAAGTAAGAAAAATTGCCCCGGTTGAGAACCCTGAGCTTGAAAGAATCTGTATCAACCTTCAGCTCAATGGCGACCCTTTTTGTTTTCCCATGCTTCACCGCGTTATGAACCGCCTCTTTCAGTATATAGTAAAGATGGGTCGCCACGGTATCATCGGGAATCCTGATCTCTCCCTCCCTTGAAACGACGCACTCCACACCGTAGAGGTCTTCCAGTTCCGCGACGATTTCTTCCAGGGCGAGACTGAAATCCTGCTGCATCTGCACCCTGCTCAATCCTCGTGAAAGGCTCCGCGTCTGTTCAAGGGCCCTGGCCACAAGGCCTGAAATGGTGGCCACCTCGGAGGCGTCAACGACTTCCCCCTCTGAAATCTTTTCTTCAAGGGCCCTGACGAGATACCCTACCCCGGTCAGGACCTGCCCCAGCTCGTCATGAAGTTCCCTGCCGATATTTTCCCGTTCCTCTTCACTGATGCTTATCACCTGCCGCTGCAGTTCCCTCAACTCCGTTACATCAATACCGATGGATACAAGCCCCTCCCCTTTTTCGGTACCGGGGAAAAGAGTGTGCTGAAAGAAAAAGGCCTCGCCGTCACTCTCTCCACTCTGCAGAAAGGTCACGACTTCCCCCCCAAAGGCACGCAGGAGAAGATGCTCCCCGTCGGGATAGAGTTCTCCAAAGGGAATACCATACAGTTCATTATCGGCAAGGCCCATCCGGGCAAATCCCGAACCTGCAGACTGAAGGATGATGCCATCTCCATCAATGGTGGTTATACACATGGAGACATTGTTCAGGATAGACTGAAAAACACGGCTGAGGGTTTTCAGGTCCCGCTCAACCTGTTTCTGTTCCGCAATATTTTTTGCAACAGTCACGATGGCAGTAACCTTTCCCGTTTCATCACTAACAGGAAAAAGGGTCAGAAGAACAGGAAAAACATCTCCCCCCCGGCTTTGCCGAAGGGCCTCGACATTTTTGATATATTCTCCTCTACAACAACGCCGCAGCAGGTCCTCTTCAAGGGCGGTCCCTTCAGGGGGGACCAGTTTTTTCATGGGCATTCCGGCGAGCTCTTCACGTTTCCAGCCGTAGAGGGTTTCCGCTTCACGGTTCATCTCCATGATTGAGCCCCTTATGTCCTGGATGACAACGGGATCAGGAGACTCAAAAAATACCCTGGCGAAAAGTTCCGGTGACATTTTCAGGTAACCTTCTTCATTATCAGAATCATGCTTTAATTCTTTCAATTATAGGGGGAAGTTACTCCCTTGCAATCCAATTATCATCACAATAAAAAATATTTTCATTCTTTCCGGTTTCAGGAATATGCATTGCCCTTAGTAAAAGGTAACACAACTTTTTTCTTGTATTCACCCATCTAAAAGTTTACACTTTGATAAAAACAGGATGGTGATACAAACCGATGCAGAGAAAACCAATCGAAAACAAGCTCCATGATATTTTTCAGCAGTCTCCCTTTCCATGGTGGGAATGGGAAGTTTCGACCAATACCGTGAAGTTCAGCAACCTGAAAGCCTCCATGATAGGTTATGATCCACAACATTTCCATGGCCGCGGATACCAGGCTTTCACGGAACTGCTGCATCCCGATGATTATGAAAAAGCCATGGATGCAATGCGGAGACTGCTTTTTGGGGAAACCGAACTCTACCAGATAGATTACCGGATACTGGCCCGTAACGACCAGTACCACTGGTATATGGACAGGGGCATCCCCAGTGAACACGATAATGAAGGAAAAGTCCTTCATGTCCGGGGGATAGTCATTGATCTGGGCAGAGAAGCCCTGGCAGGGGCAAGCGAAGAGGCCCTGGTGAGACTCATGGAAAAATCTGTCATTAAAACAGGTAAAGGAACCGAATTGTTTCTTACGATCTGCTCAAGCTGCAAAAGGGCCAAGCTGAATAACAATGAGTGGATTCCCATAAGCAGTGAACTGGCCAAAACCCTGACCAGCACTGTATCCCATGGCATATGCCCCGAATGTGTTATGAAACTCTACCCCGACATGTACAGGTCAGTGTTAAAGGTTATCGGGAAAGATGTATAAAACCTGCTTTGCAGGCGATTCAACACCACGAACCAGGAAGAGAGACAATATGAAATACAAAAGTAAAGTCACCACACTTCAGTCAACAGCCATTGCCATTACCCTTCTCCTCACAATTCTTCTCCTGCCATCAACCACCCGTGGAGAAAGCCATGTCACCACCGTAACAGCTACCTTTACCGCCATCAATGCCTTCGAGGGATCGGTAGCATTGATCTTCACCGATACAAAGGGTAAAAAACTGTGGTTCTCGCATTTTGCTGTCGATATTAAACCATTGAAATTCTACACCATAAAACGAGAGCCCGGCGCAGTAATCCCGCAGTACCGAATCAACCCTAAAAACAAGGGCAAAAAATACCGTATTACCTTTCGTAAAGAAAAACGTGAAAACGAATATTCCGGCATGGCTCACACCGTCATGGTCATAATAAAAATCAGGGAACTGTAACGCCTTTACCCCGCCGCAGCCCTGTTCTGCCTGCTAATACTTTTCGTGATATGTAAATAACAGTATGGTCAATTGACGAAGTCTCCTTCTTTCTGTATCTATTCGCTACTAATCAATAACAGAGGAGGTTGCCATGAAAACACGGGTAGCCATCAATGGTGACGTCACATGGGTTGACAGCCAGAAGGAAAAAATCCCTGCTTCTGACGAGAAAAACAACACCCGTCTCATCAGGGGGCTTGCATTTCTGACTGTACTTCTCATTTCAGTTGCCATAGGAACATCAGCATTCAGCGTCACACAATCTGACTCCGCATCAATGAACCAGTACCTGGTTCAAAACACAGACACGGATTCAGATAAAGACACCACTGAAACTGAAGATCCTACAGATGATTACGAAACACCCTCAGAAGAAAAATAGGGATACCTGTCACAGAGCATAATCTGAAACCTTAACTTCCGCGGAGATACACGGGAAAGGCGGCATAGACAACCGCCTTTTTCTTTACTTTCACCAGGGGAAAAACCATATTATTACTGTGAGACTTCTACGATGGCAGAGACATTCTAAAAAAGGAAAACCCTCATGAAAGTCGCCATTATCTACAATAAAGATTTCACTCATGTTATAAACAGTTTCGGTATCCAGAACAAGGAAATTTACAATCCTGAAACCGTGACCCTGGTAGCAGAATCCCTGGAAAAGGGAGGCCACAATGTCCGCATCATCGACGGCAACATGGGGGTCATCGAAAGCCTCCAGGAATTCATGCCCCGCGTCATGGAAGGGGAACGAATGGGCATGGTTTTCAACATGGCCTACGGTATCCAGGGAGAATCACGATACACACACCTGCCTTCGATGCTGGAGATGCTGGGAATCCCCTACGTGGGATCAAACCCGGAGGGACATGCCCTCGCCCTGGACAAGGTCATAACCAAAATCGTTATGCAGAAATATGACATCCCCACTCCCGCCTTCTGGGTATTTTCTCACGCACACGAAGACATCAGTGATGTAGTCTACCCCGTTATTGTAAAACCGAAGATGGAGGCGGTCTCCTATGGCCTCCAGGTCGTTAACTCGGATGATGACCTCAGAGCGGCAATCGATTTCATCATTAAAGAATTCAATCAGCAGGCACTGGTGGAACAGTTTATACGCGGCAGGGAGTTCTGTGTCGGCCTTCTTGGCAACGGGGATCCTGAGGCCTTCCCTATCCTGGAAATCGACCTCAACAATGACCCTGACGCCTTTCAAACAGTTGAACATAAAAAAATAAACCCTGTGGGAAAAATTTGCCCCGCCGGCATCTCCGGGAAACTGGCAGAAAAAATGATACGCCTCAGCAAGAATGCCTTTAACCGCCTGGGGCTCCGTGACTTTGCCCGTGTTGATATACGCCTTGACCAGGATGATAATATTTTTCTCCTGGAAATCAACTCCATGGCAAGCCTGGGACTGACCGGTTCATACGTACACGCCGCATCTGTGGCGGGATACGACTACGAAAAACTGGTAAACCGAATGCTTGATGTTGCAGCTGTCCGTTACTTTTCTCATGACATGTCCGGGACAGAAGAAACTTCCCCCTCAAAAAAAGAAAAAACAGCCATGCTGCCGGTACGGATACGCAGTTTTCTCCGCACACGCCAGGAAAAAATGGAGAAACACCTGGCTGAAATGGTTAAAATCAACTCACATGTCCGCAACATCGACGGTGTCAACAAGCTGGGGCTCTACATGGCACGGCAGCTTTCACACCTGGGCTTTACCCTGCAGGTTATACCCCAGGTCGAAGTCGGGAACATTCTGCTTTTCAGCAACAGTCCCGGCAGTGACTGCGATGTACTGATACTGGGACATCTCGACAATCCCGTCACCTTTACCCGCCATTCCCCCTACCGTGAAACAGCTCCCCGGCTCTACGGTACCGGCATCTGGGAAAACAAGGGGGGCCTCGTGGTTCTTCTCATGGCTCTCCATGCCCTGAGATTTATCCGCGCCCTGAAAAGTTTAAAGACAGGAATTCTCCTCATCACCGACAATGCCCTGCAGGGAAAATTCAGCCAGGGATATATCAGGGACATATCCCGGCGCGCCGCTGCCGTGGCGGGCCTCTCCGGCAGTTCCATGGAAAGCACCGTTATTACCTCCCGTTCAGGGGCCTCGGTCTACAACTGCCAGATGAACCTTATGGATGCCGTCACCTCCGGTGATGTCCCCGCTGCAGCGTCAAAATTCGCGCGCCTCATAGCCTCCATTACTGACCTGACAGATGAAGAAGAAGGAATTGTTATTACACCGCGCAACGTGGATATAAAGACCGACATTGCCGACATCTATGCACACGGCGAAGTCTCCTTCAGCGTGCGTTTCAACCAGAGTGAGCAGGCAGAACAAATTGACAGGCAGATACGACAGATCATCAGAAAAAACAATACCAGGAAGGGATACTTCCAGATAGAAGGAGGCATGCGGCGGCCCCCCATGATGCGCACTGAAGATACAGGGGCCTTTTTTGCCCTCGCCCGAAAGATCGCCTCTGACCTTGACATCCGCATTCTCGAAGAACACAGGTGGAGCTCTTCAGACATCAGCACCATTGAGGAAGGCAAAATGATGCTCGACGGCCTTGGTCCCGTGGGAGCAAGCCTTCATGACAATACGGAGTTCATTCTCCGCCACAGCCTCCAGGAAAGGGGAACACTCCTGGCTCTTCTGCTTCTGGAAATCAAAAAGGTACTTTCGTCATGAAAATTTCCAATGCAGAAAAAGCCTTCACCCCTTCTCCTGATGAAAAATGGTCCGAAGCCGGCGGCGGCATGATTGCCACCGCCTTTCCCGCGGCAACGCGAGCGGGGCAGGAAATTCTCAAAAAAGGCGGCAATGCCATTGATGCCGCCGCTGCCGCCGCCCTTGCCCTGGGAGTCTGCGAACCCCAGGCTTCAGGGATCGGGGGACAGACCATGATGCTCATTGGAAAAGGGAAAAGGGTTATTGCCATAGACGGCTCATCACGTGCCCCATCTCTTGCCCATGTCAATGCAATCTATCGCGATGACCGTTCCCGGGGATACCGCGCCTCAACGGTCCCTTCTACCCTTGCCACCCTCTACTATGTTCATAACCGCTACGGGACCCTCCCCTGGAGTAAAATCCTTGCCCCCGCCATTGACATCGCCGAAGGCGGATACCGCATAACAGAACTTCAGTCACGTCTTCTTAAACGGGAACAGGAGAACTTCATGGCAGTTGAATCACTCTCCGGCGCCCGTTACTTTCTCAAGGATACCAGGCCCTATGAGGAGGGTGAAGTCTTTACCCAGGGAGACCTGTGTAAAACGTTAAAAAAAATATCTGATGCCGGCCCGGAAATATTCTACTCCGGATCAATAGCCCGGCAGATCGACGGGGACATGCGGGAGAACGGGGGCCTTCTCCGCTATGATGACCTGGCGCTTGTGCCCTGGCCCATAGAAAGAAAAGCATTAAAGGCCCGCTTTCGCCGCCTAACCTGTTTTTCCATGCCACCGCCCGGCGCCGGGAGGACTCTCCTCTTTACCCTGATGATGCTCAACTACATCAGCCCCCGCAACCTGAACAGGCACATACCCGGCAGGTCTCACATTTTTGTTGAACTCTTCCGCAAGGCACTCCTGGAACGGAACGACCGTCCCTTTGACCCCAACTTCTATGCACAGATCAGTGACCTTGATATCCTGAACCAGAAGTATGCCCGCTCTTCTGTAAAAAACATCATCAGTACCGAAAAAATGAACCTTCCCGTAAGGGAAACCATTGATGAACAGAGTGGAGAAACCACGCATCTCTCTGTCATAGACCGTGACGGCGTGGCGGTAAGCCTCACCCAGTCTATTGAAAGGGTCTATGGCAGCAAGGCCGCCGCGGCAGGACTCGGTTTTCTCTACAACAACTACCTGGTGGACTTCGATTACCAGGTACCGGCCCACCCCTTTTACCTGCGCCCCAACGCCGTTCCCTGGGCAACGGTGGCGCCGTCTCTGATCTACCGCGGCTCTGACATCTGGATGGCCGTGGGAAGCCCGGGAAGCGAAAGGATATTCTCCGCCATTGCCCAGTTCCTGGTTCATATCATCGACGAGGAAATGCCCGTAAGCGATGCCATGACGGCACCGCGCATCCACTGTTCACTGGGAGGAAGGATTAGCATCGAGGCGGACCGTTTCCCCGGTGAGGTAACGGCACACCTGCAGGAAAAGGGGTACCGCATCGATCACCGTGATCCCTTCAGTTTCTACATGGGGGCCATACACGCGGTCCTCAAAAAAAGTGACGGTTCCGGTTTCCAGGGCGTAGCGGAGATCAGGCGCGACGGCACCGCCGGGGGCATCAGCACCCTGAACTGAGCACAATAACCTGGTCATCTTCTCCCGGTTGAAAAAGTTCTCCCCGCGGGGGATTGATGCGCACACTCCTTCTACCCGCACCGTCACAGATACGAAGGCCGATGGCGGTCTCTCCATGCCGCCTCACGGTCAATACAATCTCCGCAAAGACAACGGGCTCCATAACGTTATCCATGTAGCGTGTAAGGGGAACAAGATAAATCTCTGTTCCCCCTGTACTGAAAAGCTCATCATAGACAATGCGCAGCTCACAGTTCAGGGAAATCTGTGCCAGGGAATAACTGATGAGAAGGGGTGTAATGATCACATCATCTTCATGACTGACCAGTGAACGGTTGTCAGGATCCATGAGCTCAACGATAAAGGAGGGGTGACTCTCTAAAAGGGAAACCGCCTTCTTGAGCAGAATATAGCCCATGATGGTACGGGCGTCCGCTTCCTCTCCTGAATCCATCCAGTCATTGGCAACCATCAGGATTTCTGTATATGACGCAAGATCGATCTGCTGAATATCCTCGTGATGCGTTGAGTTTCCCGTCAGGCAGGTGAAGGGCACGTTCCCCTCGTCGATACCGTGCCGGGCGAGTACCCCGGTCCGTTCTGCCGCATCGAGCACAGAAAAACTGTCTACCGCGGCAATACCACTCTGCCCCGCCATGATCTCTTTCAAAAGAAAGGGGGTCTTATGGCTCCACCCGACAATGAGAATGCGCCCCCCCTTATCCCTCGCGGCAAGGGAATCCATTGCTTCCTCTTCCGGCACTGCCGGCACTTCCCTGCCGGGTGAATGCGAATCAGTGTAACGATACTCTTCGGCGATAAGAACGATCCTGTCGCCCTCTTCGATCAGGGTCCCTCCGGGAGGATTCATCATGGCGGCGCCCTTACTTCCCCCCCTTAAAATACCGATGGGGAGTGCATGGGGGAAGTAGTCACCCGCTGCCCCAAAAGGGGTCCCGGCAGGCAAAAAAGATTCCCTGACATAGATTTCGTTTCCCGCGTTGCTGAGCAGCTCATCATAGACAACCGCCATGCCGTGATGACGGATGTTCTGCGTCATGATACGGCTGATGATGTTGTTCCCCGCCACCACTTCGACACTGCCCCGGTAGAGAGACCTGATAACCGGCACCTTTTCCACGTCAGTTACCTCGGTAACGATTGAGGGGAAGGGGGCCTCTGACTGGAGGGCGTACTGGTAGATGGACATGACCGCCTTGAAACTGCGCGTATCAATATTCTCCGCCCCGCCATAGGCAAAAGAGGCGCCGGGTATTATGACGATACCGGCGTTGAGTACATCCACCCTCTTGATATGGTCGATGCGCAGGGGGGTACCGCTTCGCAGAATAATCATTGCCGGGTCCCAGAGATTTCCCAGTTCATCACGCAGTGAAACGGGAGGTACGCTCCTCGGAGAGAAGAAACTCCTTTACGATAATGGGGGTACGATTTGTCCATCCCAGGATGACAACATGCCCCCGGTGACTGATGGGAGTCAGTCCCCTTTCGAGCTTTCTCATGGTCCCGTTGAGCCATTGTGTCATAATCGCCACGAGGGAACCCATAAAAAGGACATAGCCGAGAACGGTAACAATGGTGGAAATCAGTCTCCGCAGGGCCCCCGTATCATCACCGAGATAGCCGGGATCACTGAGACGGAGAAAGGCCCACCAGACAGCGTCTTTAAAGGTGCCGGTGCCGGGATAGGCGGAGTAGACGGCAAAGCCCGCGATGAGAGAAACGACAAAAATAATCATTGCAATAAAGAGAAGCTGGTTTGCCGCCCCGCCCATGAGAAAGCGCTCAATGCGGTAGGTAATGCCGTTGCGCAGTTTTGCAAAAAAAAATTTCATCGTTCCTCTTTAGCCATCATTCTTCAACCAGGCAATATCATAGGGTTTCATGTCACATTCAATACATCCCTTCTCAACCATGTATCTTCCCCCGCCGAGGATATCATACCATTCTGTTTCTTTATCCGCCCCTGGAATTTCATCATAGAGAGACAGGTCCAGTGAAACTGATACTTCATCCCCTGTTACATTGACAAGGGCAAGAATAATTTCACTTCCCTCCACTGCCTTTCTCATTATCCCGAATACAGCCCTGCCGCAATCGAGTATGACCTGTTTTGACCGGGGGTTAAAGGCGTGATGCTGCCGCCGCATGCTGATAAGAAAAACAATGCCCTGGGCGACCCTGCTGGTGGTACTGTTCATATCCTCCAGCGCTGAAACAAGTTCATCCCGGCGAATAACATCACGGTTAATGCTTCGCTTGTCATTTTCCGCCTTTACCGCTTCTATATCATTTTTTGACCCCAGGAGACCATGAAGATAAATTCCCGGCACACCGATCAAAACAAGGGGAATCGACCGCGCCGCCAGGTAACGCTTCACCTGCAGTTCCACATCCTCATCAATATCATCGCGGTTAAGGGCGCTGTAACTGGTAATATTCAACTCGTAGACTGAATCTGTCCCGTCAGGTTCCCGGCGGTATGATACCATGCCGCCATGTTCAATGACCCTTTCGGCCATGCTATTGATTTCGTCATCGGTGAGGATGCCCCGGGCGCCCATGACACCGATACCGTCATGGCTGTCGAGAAAATTAAAAAATGTTGCCGTCGGCGAGGCATTCTTTATGGTTTTCGCCCAGTCTGAAAGGCGCCCTGCATCTCCCGTCTGGAATGTATGCAGTATCAGGGGAGGCAGGGCAAAGTTATAGACCATCTGCGCCTCGTCTGAGCCGTTACCAAAATAGCTGATGTTATCTTTGTGGGGTACATTGGTCTCCGTGATCACTGCTACATGAGGCGCCACGGCATCGAGTATCTGCCTGAACATTTTAACGATGGTATGGGTCTGCCTGAGATGTACTCCCGTGGTGCCGACTTCATCCCAGAGATAGGTCACCGCGTCAAGGCGGATGATATCAGCGCCGCGGCGCACATAGTAGAGAAGTATCTCAATGATACGAATCAATACCTTTGGGTTCTGAAAGTTGAGATCAATCTGGTCAGGGCTGAAGGTGGTCCAGACCATAACGGGTTTTTCATAAGAATGAAAAGGAGTCAGGACATCGGTGGTACGGGGCCTGAAAAGCATCTTAAGCTTTTCCCGGGGAATGGTCTCCTCAGTGGAAAAGGCGGTAAAGTAATCACTGTAGTCAGGATTGCCGTTAAGGTATTCCTGGAACCAGAAGCTCTTGGAGGAGACATGATTGATCACCCCGTCAAACATCAGTTTAAACTCTTCTTTAAGGCTCATTACATCATCCCAGGTACCCAGGCTCGGATCGACCTGGCGGAAGTCACGAATGGCAAATCCCCGGTCTGACGAAGAGGGAAAAAAGGGAAGAAGATGAATGGTACTGAAGACACCCTTCAGGTATCGTGAACAGAGTTCCTTCAGGGTCTGAATCGGTTTCTTCCCCTTTTCGATTACAAGGTCCCCGTAGGTGATAAGAATCACGTCCCGCTGGGAAAAACGTTCCTCGGGCCTGAAATCCTTTTCCCACTCCAGCATCGCATCTGTCTTGTGGGCATGGTTCACGGCAATGATTCTTTCAAGTTCACCAAACCAGAGCTGCGCCTTTTCTTCCCCGTAGAGAAAAAAAAACTTCTCCCACAGGCCCCCCCTGATATTTTCAGGGAGCCGGTAGCGGGGCCGCGCAAAATCTGGTTCGAGTGTGTAGAAACTGGTTCTTTCGGGTCTTTCTTTCTGCAAGGGCGCCTCTTCATCCACTGGTAGTGGACACAATTATACAGAAACTTCCCCTTAATGCCAGATTTTTTTACTACTTTTTTTTTGTAATGAGACGCGCAAAAAGTTCAAGAAAGCTTTTACCCCCTTTATAGCCTGAATGAAAGGATTTAACATCCTCAACCGTAATAAAGGCGGCGGGATGCCACGCCTTAATAACCTCAAGGGCCCTTTTTACTTCTTTTTTAGGAACCACGGTATAGAGGAGAGAAACCTCATCTTCGGATCCCTCACCACTGAAGGTGGTCACTCCCAGCCCCATTCTCCTCAGTTCATCGATGACCTCACCCGCCTTTACCCGCGTCACCACGCGGATGGCCTGGTACCCGAAGGGAAGAATTTCCTCGATGAGCATACCCACATAGTTGCCCGCGGCAAATCCCCCGGCATAAATCAGGTAGCTGCCCGGGCCATTGAGGTTCTGAAGGGCCCTGCTGATAGCGGCCAGCCAGATCAGCACCTCGAGAAAACCGAGAAGCGGGGCAAGATACTTTTTCCCCCGGGCGATAAGAATAATCCGCAGGGTCCCCAGGGAAACATCAAAAATCCGTGCCACAAAAATATAGATCATACCGTAAACATCAGTAGCCATGCTGAACCATCCAGCCGATTTTCTCACGGGTTGAAGATCAACCCCTGCAATAATAGCTAATAACAGGAATATTGAAAACACGGGTAACCGTGATTGAGAAGTCACAAATTCTGTGAGACCTGCGTGATAAAAAAAATGAAACCGCAGTATACTTTTTAAAGGGCATAGGGGGGGGGAAGTAAAAATTGACTCTCCCCTGCATCTTCTCTATCTTTTAGATAAAGGCTCTTCTGCAAAAATGGAAACAGCCTCTTTGCATACTTTAATCATTACTGCAAAAAATAACAAAGGAGGTAAACATGAAGGAAACAGAAAAAGAAAAAAAATCAGAATGGGGTGGAAACATCCTCAGGGGGTTACAGGAAACAAAATCAACAATAGAAAACTTCGCCCGGGGAAAAATCCATACCCTTGAACTGAAACGAGACATCGCGCATAAGAAAAAAGAAATCGAAACTATTCTCAATGAAATGCAGCACCATCCTGGAAAAAGGGGAGCGCACCATGGCGCTATTTACCGCGGTGATATCGAAGAGATAACCCACCACGTGGCGGAACTGAAATACCAGTGTAAAAACCTGGAGGATGAACTGACCAGGCTCCAGGGACCCCGCTGAAAAACATTACCATGGGAAGCCCCAAAAGCTCTCACTCCTCCTCAAAGAGAAAAAATTCACCGTAGACGACATCTTCCGCCGCTGCCGCTTCTTTTTTCAGGGCGCGGTAATCGATACCTGACTCGCCGGGATCAATTTCAAAATTCTCCCCGAGAATAATCTCTTCTATGACAACATTCTCGAAAAGATCTTCTTCAAGGGCCTTTTTGACGCGCCTCCCCGCCTCGAGGGCGTCACCGGCGGCGACAAAGGCGTTCATGAATGCCCCGGCGCCACCCGTCTCAACAGCGAAATCAGATTCAGGTTTTGCGGTAACTTCGGCGGTAACGGCATAGACAGGTTTCTTTTTCATTATATCTCCTTTTGCGGTTCTCTCCCTGCCGTGTCAAATGCTGCGGCAGGCATATCCCATAAGGTTGTAGACCAGGCGCGCCGCGGCGAAATCAGAGGCATGGTCTCCCCTGCGGGGGGCAAGTTCAACCACGTCGAAACCGATGATGCGTGCCTCCCGGGAAAGCCTTTCGCAAATGGTCATGGCCTGGTGCCATGAGACCCCCCCCGGTTCAGGCGTCCCCGTGGCCCTGATAACTGACGGGTCAAGGCCGTCAACATCAAAGCTGATATATATCTCACGGGGAAAGTCTGCAGGAAGTATTTTCTCCGGGACCCCATCGCGGTGCAGCAGGTCCGCGTCGAGACAGAAAATGCCCGCCTCGCGGCGAAAGGCCACCTCCCCCGGGGAAAGGCTCCGCACCCCCACCTGCATAAAAGGAATATTCATATCATAAACGCGGCGCATAACAGATGCGTGACTCCATGCATCACCCTCGTAGCTCTGGCGCAGGTCTGCGTGTGCATCGAACTGCACAATACCAAAATCTCTCTTTCCCGCAAAGGCCATTGCCGCCCCGGCGGTCACGGTATGCTCCCCCCCCAGGACAATGGGGGCCTTCCCTGCCCCGGCGCTTTCAGCAACGGATGTGGCAACTCTTTCAAGGACATCTTCGATCTTTCCCCGGCAGGAGACGTAAGGGCGGGTATGAATGCCCCTTTCAGCAGGGATACCGGTACTGTCAAAAATTTCCAGCTGCTGTGATGCCTCGAGAATAGCCCCAGGCCCCGCCCCTGTTCCCTTGCCATAGGAGACACTCCGCTCAAGTGGTACGGGTATCACATGAAAAAGGGCCTCATCAAAAGATACGCTCCCCACCTCGCTGAAAAGAAAAGGGGCATGGCCGCGGCGAAAAAATTGTTTCATGAAAGCCTCATTTTGAAATCATCATAGCCGAATTTTCTGACGGTAACCAGTTCACCCGATGCCTCGTCAAAAATCATAATCGAGGGAAGCCTGATGCCGTTAAAGGTATTGGTCTTGACCATGGTATAATGGGCCATGTCGAAAAAGACAAGTTTATCCCCCGCTTCGAGTTTCCTGTCAAAGGAATAGTCTCCGATAACATCCCCTGCCAGGCATGAAACCCCGCCGAGACGGCAGGTATGAGCCTTCGCCCCCGGGGCAGCGGCGCCATAAATTTCAGGGCGGTAGGGCATCTCCAGCACATCAGGCATGTGCGCCGCCGCTGAAGTATCCAGCACGACAATGTCAATCTCATTGTGCACCACGTCCAGTACCGTGGAAACAAGAACACCCGTGTTCAGGGCCACTGCCTCCCCCGGTTCAAGATAAACATCACCAGCGTGGCGCTTTCTGAAATCCCTGATTGTTTTAACCAGGAGTTCAGTATCGTAATCAGAGCGCGTTATGTGATGTCCTCCGCCGAAATTAAACCATTTCATGCCGTCAATCCAGGGGGCAAACTTTTTTTCGAAGGATTCGAGGGTACGCACGAAAGGGGCGGCGTTCTGTTCGCAGAGGGTATGAAAGTGCAGGCCCTCCACGCCTGTCATGTCGCGCCCGGCAAATTCTGCGGCGCGGATACCGAGACGTGAACCGGGAGCGCAGGGGTCATAGAGGGGCACCGGCGCCTCGGAATATTCAGGATTGACGCGCAGTCCTGTACTGATTCCCTTTTTACGCATAAGGGGGCCAAAACGCTCAAACTGCCGAAATGAGTTAAAAGAAATGTGATCGGTAAAGGAAGTAAGGGCCTCCGCTTCAGCATGGCCCAGGGCGGCGGCATAGGTATGAACTTCCCCCCCGAACTCCTCTTTCCCGAGACGCGCCTCGTGAAGAGAACTGGCGCAGGTGCCCTGCAGGTATTTACCCACCAGTCCTGAAAGGCTGAACATGGCAAAGCCCTTGAGGGCGAGAAGTATCTTTGCCCCTGACGCCTCACCCGCGGCGGCGAGTTTTTTCAGGTTGTCTTCCAGGGCATCCTGGAAGACAACAAAGGCAGGGGTCTCAATGCTCTCGAGGTCGAGCCTTAAAAGTGAATCTCTTTCCATGGCAGGCCGTGAAGGTTCAGTTTTTCCATGAAGGGATCCGGGTCGAACTGTTCCATGTTGAAGACCCCTTTACCGCGCCATTTTCCCGTCAGCATCATCATGGCTCCGATCATGGCGGGCACACCGGTGGTGTAAGAGATGGCCTGGGAACCGACTTCCCTGTAGGCCGCTTCATGGTCACAGATATTATAGACGTAGTACTGTTTCTCTTTGCCGTCTTTAATGCCCTTTACCACGCAGCCGATACAGGTTTTACCCTTTGTTCGCTCACCAAGACTCGAAGGATCAGGGAGCACCGCCTTGAGAAACTGCAGGGGAATGATCTCGTGACCGTTATAGATGACCGGGTCGATGCGGGTCATGCCCACGTTCTGGAGTACCTCGAGGTGCTTCAGGTAGTTATCAGAAAAGGTCATCCAGAAACGCCCCCGTTTTATCGTGGGGAAAAATTTCACCAGGGACTCGAGTTCCTCATGGTAGAGGAGATAGATTTTTCTCTCGCCGATGCCTTCGGGAAAATCATAGACTTTGCTGACCGACATGGGATCGACTTCCACCCAGCCGCCCTTTTCCCAGTATTTGCCGCGCTGGGTCACCTCCCTGATATTGATTTCGGGATTAAAATTCGTAGCGAAGGGATAGCCGTGATCACCGGCATTGCAGTCGATGATGTCGAGTTCATGAATCTCATCAAAGTGGTGCCGCGCCGCGTAGGCGGTAAAGACATTGGTCACCCCCGGGTCAAAGCCGCTCCCCAGGAGGGCCATGATGCCCTTTTCTTTAAAGCGCTCATGGTAGTCCCACTGCCAGCGGTAACAGAACTTCGCCTCGTCCCTCGGCTCATAGTTTGCCGTGTCAAGATAATCGACTCCCGTGGCGAGACAGGCATCCATGATGGGAATATCCTGGTAGGGAAGCGCCACATTGATGACAAGATCAGGCCTGAAAGATTCGATAAGGGCCGTTGTTTCGCTTATGTTATCCGCATCAAGCTGTGCGGTTTTTATTGAACCTTTGATCTGCGCGGCAATACGGTCACACTTTTCCTTTGTTCTGCTGGCAAGCATGATCTCCCCGAAAACCTCAGGCACCTGCGCGCACTTGTGAACAACCACCTGCCCGACACCACCGGCACCGATAATAAGCACCTTTCCCATGAGAGGCCTCCTCTACTTTTCGAAATAGGTATAACCGTAAAGGCTATCTTCAAAATTTTTCATGATTTTTTTTCTCTCCACCGCGGTAATCATTCCCTGCCGTACGGCATTTTCAGCCCTGGCGCGAAACTGTTCAACCATATCACGGGGATTATACTCGACATAGGAGAGCACGTCCGCGATAGAATCCCCACGGAGTTCCCTCATAAAATCATACTCACCTTTTTCATTGATGCGTATACTGACCACGTTGGTGTCTCCCATCAGGTTGTGCAGGTCTCCCAGGGTTTCCTGGTAGGCGCCTACGAGGAAGGCGCCGAGATAGTATTCGTCGCCGTTTTTCAATTCATGAAGAGAGAGAGATTCTTCAAAATCACTCTGCCCGATAAAACGGTCTATCTTTCCGTCACAGTCACAGGTGATATCGGCAATAATCACATCTCTCTCCGGTTCTTCATTAAGACGATGAAGGGGCATAAGGGGAAAAAGATGATTAATGGCCCACGCGTCGGGAAGTGACTGAAAAACGCTGAAGTTGCCGTAGTAAATATCGGCAATGGCTGAATCGATACGGGTCAGGGCCCGGGGGACACGCTTGCTGCGGTTCTTCTCACGGGCGATCTCGTTGATGATATACCAGAATATCTGTTCCGCCAGGGAACGCTGCCGTAAAGTAATACTGCCGTGACGAAAGGCCTCGCGCACCCCGTCCCGGTAGTAGAGAGCGTCATTGAAACATTCCTGCAGGTTACGCAGATTGATGCTATGAGCCACGTCAAGAAGGTTCAATATAACCTCGCTGGTGTCTTCCGGTACATCCTCAGGAAGTTCAGTCACCTCGAAACGGGTCTCATCGAGAATATTAAATATAAGAATGGAATAATAAGCAACCGTCGCGCGGCCCGATTCCGTCACCACCGTAGGATGTTCGATGCCGCGGTCATCAAGGACTGTCATGATTACTTCAATAATATCAGAGCAGTATTCCTCAATGGAATAGTTCATACTGTTCTGGTAGTTGGTTTTTGACCCGTCATAATCAACGGCAAGTCCTCCCCCCAGGTCGAGTACCCCCATGGGTGCCCCCTCCTCGACAAGTTCCGTGTAGACGCGGCAGGCTTCATATACCGCGGTACGTATGTCCCTGATATTGGGAATCTGGCTGCCCAGGTGATAATGGAGAAGCTTCAGGGAGTCGAGCATTTCAACTTCCTTCAATTTATCAACAACGTTAATAAGCTGTGTCGTGTTCAGGCCAAAGATAGAACGGTCGCCCCCTGATTCGGTCCAGTGCCCTCCCGCTTTCGCGGCAATCTTGAGACGAACCCCGATGAGGGGACGCACCCCCAGGGCCTTTGACCTTTTCAGGATGAGTTCCAGTTCCGAGGGCATCTCCAGAACAAAGTAACAGCTGATTCCGAGCTTGATCGCCTGAAGCCCCAGGTCGACAAACTCCTCGTCCTTGTAACCGTTGCAGATGATAAAGCTTTCCCGGTCCTTGATCATGGCCAGGGCGGCAATGAGTTCTGCCTTGCTTCCCGCCTCGAGACCGTGGTGAAAACGTGACCCGAATTCAGTAATCTCATCGATCACCTGCTGCTGCTGGTTAACCTTGATGGGATAAACCCCGCGATAGGTCCCGCGGTATTCAAAGGACTTCATGGCCTCGAGGAAGCTGGTATTGATATGACAGAGCTGTACATCGAGAAGGTTCTCAATGCGCAAAAGAACCGGCATCTCCAGCCCGCGGTCCTCGATGCCTCTGATGATTTCAGGAATACTGACCGCAATGGACTTATCTTTAAAGGGGGTAATAAGGACATCCCCTTTTTCTGATATGTTAAAATAGCCGGCGCCCCAGCTGCGGATACCGTAGAGATC
>CAZHNW010000050.1:29620-29910 GCA_964534225.1 uncultured Leptospirales bacterium
GTCCACCTGTCGAGAAACTCTTTTCTGGCCATGGCGACCTCCGTCAGGAAGAAATAGAGAAGCGGCTTCAGCCCCTCCTGAAGGTGTTATTCAAAAATGAAAACAAGAAGGACATCTATTTGACCACAATAATTTTAGCAACTCTAATCATACATATTTCTGATTTTTTTTAAAGATTTTTTTGGGAAGGTTATTTTTTGGGGGGATATATGAAGGCGGGGTCACGTGACCTCGCCTTCATATATCCTCTGCGAATATCGTCTTCTAATCGGTGATATTGAAATCGAAGC
>CAZHNW010000051.1:0-29908 GCA_964534225.1 uncultured Leptospirales bacterium
GCCTCCGGCGGGGGGAGCGCTATTACTAATGAATGGTTGCACTAAATTTTATGTTTAGGAATAATTACTAATACTAAATAGTGAATTTGTACATAAATGAGTGACTGTCTATGCAGGAGATGAAAATGAAAAGGTCGATTGTGCTGAGTATGTGTCTTGTGACCCTGGCGGGCTGCAGGATTACGCCTGTGAGGAGTGACAATTCTGAAAGGCTTTCATCGGAGAACTATGTTTTAAAAAAACGACTTGTGGCTGTTGAAAGAAGAAACGCCGTTCTTGAAAACGAAAATATTTTTACGCGAAAGGGCCTTAAGGAAAGGGATGCAGAAATTGAAAATCTCAAAAGTCAGCTGCAGATTCTTCGGGAAAAGCATAAGAAAGAGATTTCGCTTTTGAGTGAAAAGTATAGTAACCTGAAAGAACAGTTTGGAATTTTATCAAAAAAAAGCAGGGGGGAGATCAAGGCCCTTACCGCACTCAATGCTGAAATCGAGAAAAAAATGACTACACAGATAAAACGGCTCAATAATGAAATAAACGAGAAAAAACAGGTTTATATCAGTAATATAAAAGCGCTAAAGGAGAAAGTGGCAAAAAGGGAATACGAACTTCTCAGCGAATTGAAAACGAAAACGGATATAATCAGCAAAATGGAAATGGAGAAAACTTTAAAGGATAAAAAGATTGCTGCACTGGAGAGAGAAGTTGAAAAAGTAAAAAAAGAGAAGGATGATGCTTTGAGAGAAAATGAAAAATTTTCTGAAATATTACGAAAATATAAAGATGAAAATCACAAGCTTCAGATGAAAATAAAAAACCAGATGGATGAATTGAAAAAGAAAGACAGAGTTTTACAGGAGAAAAAAGGATAATTCAACAGGGATAAAGGGAGAGGGTGTTCCTTTAACATGAAAAGCAGGATATTGATCGTTATGTTTTTGTTTTCCCTGATCTCATGGTTGCCGGCTGCAGCTGCAGAATCATTCACCATGGTAATTACCGGTAACTTGAAGGGGAATTTTACCACTGAAGCAATGGGACAGGAATTGGATGATCCCCTGATTCTTCTCGGGCAGAACATTTCACAAGAAATGAGGAAAAAAAATACCTTTTATTTTGATATGGGGAATGCCTTTTATCCCGGTATTCTATCAAAGTTCAGCTATGGTTCTTCGGTAATGGATTATTTCAGTTCTTTCCATTGCAGCGGCACACTGCTGTCATCTCATGATTTACAGGTGGGCTTGAGCAACCTGCGTTTTCTCTCTGAAAAGGCGGAGACTCGTTTTCTTTCGTCAAACCTTAAGGTTTCCGGTAAAAAATTTATTTATCCTTATATTATAAAAAGGGCTGGAAACAGGAAAATTGCATTTATCGGTATTTCGTCAAGGGGGGTTGAAGTTGATGAGACAGAAAAGGCTATTGAAAAAATTGAAAAAATTTCTGATGTCAGGGCAGTGTCAGTTTCTATTGCAGAGGCAAAAAATGAAGGTGCGGATTATATAATTCTTTTTTCGGGGCTTTCTTTTCGACAAACCCTCAGGCTTGTGAGAAAATTTAAAGATATTGATCTTGTTGTTACAGGGGGTGACAATAACGGGAAATTGCTGGGTAATGAAGGGAGAGAAATCCGCCTCGGGGACGGCAGGCAAATTCTCATATTACCTGAAACAACGGGGTATCTTAAAGTTAATGTTGCCCCGGGGAAGGCTCCAGGTAACATCAGGTCACAGCTTCTGATACCACGCCACCAAAAGGTCAAAAGCAGGGAATATGATGAATTCATTCAGAGAATTACAGGCTGGAAAAATCTTTTGAAAAAAGAAATGTCAACTCTTCTCTATGATTCAGGTAAGACAAAGATAGAAATAAACATAGAAAGGGTGGCAGATCTTCTTAGAATAAACTTCAACAGTGAGGTCTGTTATATTGACAAACAGGCGATTTTTAACCGTTCCCTGCAGGGCACAATTACAAACCTTAAACTTTATTCCATGATTAACTCTGAATTTTCAATAGTAACTTTCAAACTGAAAGGAAGTGAACTGAAAAAAATTGGTTCAGATAATGATAATTTTATAGTAAGGGGATTTAAAAAAGGAAAGGTGCAGGGCTACAGTGTCGATGACCGGCGGGATTACAAAATTGTTGCCACACAGACAGTACTTAAGAAAATTCAGGGTATTTTGAAAAAGAGAATCAGATATAAAAATTCATGGAAGAATATTTACCAGACTGTTTCTGATGATTTTAAAAAAGAAAGATTTCTGGCTACCTCAAGAGAAGGTGCTGCTGATGATACCTTCAGGTTTTTTTCTGATATTTATGTCTCTTTGATTTTTGAGAATTCAAAAGTGAAAAAGGGCAGTGATATCGAAACTCCCCCGGGAAAAGCCCTTGAAGCCTATACGAGATGGGGGGTGGAAAGTTATTTTGATTTTGTTTTTTATAACAGGCTTCATTATATTAAGCTTACACCAAAGATCCACTATGTCAGAGAAGATGATGTGTATATTAATAATCTTTTGCGTGGTACTTTTTACTATAAGCTGAATATACCCTATTTTGTGAATCCTTATCATAAATCACAGATCGATTCAGTCGTTGCCGCGGTTGAAGGCCTGCGGCCTACCATTATCAGGGAGACTGTGGGCGCAACTATAGTAACGAGTCATCTTGCAGGTAATACCGGTATCGGTTTCGAAAAACAGGTTGCTGATCCGTCAGGTTCTTTTGTTTATGGTCTGGAGGCAATTCTGAATTTTCAAATTACTTTTTTCAAGTATATCAATTATGCTGTTTCGCTTGATGCCTTTCTTTCCCTGGGAGATGTATCAAGCAATAAAAGATACCTGAAAAGCGATTTGCAGAACAGTCTCACTTTTAATTTCAATTCAAAGCTCAGTGTTACTTTTAAGCATGTCCTTTTTTATTATTATTCTATGAATATCAGGCAGCATTACATTAATTCACAGATTACAACATCCCTGAATTTCAACACCGATTTTAAATTCTGGTAGGTCAGTTCTGAAAGCTTTGAAATATTTTTTCGAAGGCATCAGTATTTTCCAGAAAGATATCTGTCAGGTCCGGGTCAAAGTGGAGCGACCTGTTGTTCCTGAAATACTCAATGATCATTTCAAGAGACCATGCTTTTTTATAGGGCCTTTCTGACCTGAGGGCGTCAAAGACATCGCTAACGGCAGTAATGCGGCCTTCAAGTGGAATCTCCTTGCCCAGGGTGCCGCAGGGATACCCGCTGCCATCATATTTTTCATGGTGTGAGCGTGAGATCGATGCTCCGCACTGAAGAATAGGGCTTTCTGAATTTTCAAGAATATGGTAACCAATGAGGGGGTGGTCCTTCATGATATGCATCTCTTCTGGGCTGAGGAGATGTTTCTTTTTTATAATATGGTCGGGAATGCCGACTTTTCCAATGTCATGAAGGGGGGCGGCGTTCCAGAGAAGTTCCTGGAACGAGTGTGATTCTCCAATTTTTTCTGCAAGAAATCGTGAATAATATGCCACCCGGGCGATATGATTTCCTGTTTCGTAGTCTTTGAAGTCACTTACTCTACCGAGAATCCTGAGAGTTTCATTCTCACGTTGAATGAGTTTTTCAGTGGCCTGTGCGACTTCCCTTTTTAATAACTGTGCCCTGTCCTTGAGGAGAATATTCATGGTGCGAAGCTCTATGAGGTTTTTAACACGTGCCTTGAATTCAGGCATGTTCAATGGTTTCGTAAGAAATTCTGTTGCCCCTGATTCGATGGCCCTGATTTTTAATTCGATTCCCGCATTGACTCCGGTAATCATGATGACGGGAATTTCAGGGTGATACTCCCTGATTTTTGTTATCAGGGTTATACCGTCAAGATTTGGCATCATATAATCAACGAAGGCAATATCGAAATCAATGTTTGTGCAATCTTTCAGGACTTTGAGTGGGTCCGAATATGAATAAACTTCTATATTGAGCTCCTTTGCCATAGCCTCGATGAGCAGGAGGTTCGATTCTACGTCATCGACTGAGACAGCTTTAATTTTGACGTTCATTTCTCCTCCCACCTTTTATTATTCGATTAATTGTATTGTAAATATAGTGTAAATGCAATATAATATAGGTTTATTATGGAATTTTTTAAGATGCGGGTTCTTTTCTTGAAGAGAGACAGCATCTTGCAGCCAGTTTAATGTGTGAGAAGCTGCAGGGCTAAAAAAAGGGGTGCCGCATAGCAATGTTCAAACAGGTAATCGAACATATCCCTTTTTCTGTCATTATTACTGACAGTGAAGGAATAATTGAATTTGTAAACGAGGAATTTACCCGTACAACAGGGTTTACCTCTGAAGAAGTCGCAGGTCTTACCCCAGGAATTTTGAAATCCGGGCAGCATGGTCACCTTTTTTATTCCAGGATGTGGGAGACAATAAAGGCTGGCGCAACCTGGAAGGGAGAGATATGCAGCAGGAAAAAAGACGGGGAGATTCTATGGGAGATTATGACTATTGTTCCTCTCAGGGAAAACAGCCGAAGGATAACTCATTTTGTTGCGATTAAAGAAAAAATTAATGAACTGAAAAATATTGAACTGGAGCTCGAAGAAACGGAACTGAAATTTCGTACTGTTTTTTCTTCGATTAAAGAGGGCCTTGCTATTCTTTCCATGGCGGGGGAGATTCTTCAGGTCAATAATGCCTTTATCTCTATGGTTGGAGAAGACAGGGAAAAAGGGCTGACCGGCAGAAAGATTGGCGAACTCTTTTCAGAAAAAGATCAGGGATATATTATCCAGGGTCTTAAGGATGTTATTGATAAAGGAGAAAAGCTTACCCTGGAGTGCGGGAGTGGAGGTAATGGAGATGGCAGAAAGGACTTCGAGATTAGTCTGACTTCCCTCAATGATCAGAAGGGGTATGGGATAGGGTATGTGGTTCTTTTAAAGGACATCTCTCAAAGGAAAAAGGATGAAAATGAGCTGTTGCTGAGTGAGCAGCGGCACAGGGCACTTGTTGAAGCGGTCCCTGACCTTATGTTCAGGCTCAATGACAGGGGAATGTTTATTGATGATTTTTTCAGGGACAAGATTTATTCCGTGTTCCCCCGTGAGTTGAACAGTGAAATGATAAGTCTTCTCTCCAGGGCATTTGAAACAAATGAAATTCAGACCTGTGAATACCCGGTAGAAATAGGTGACCTGACGCGTTATTACGAAGCTCGTTTTATTGTGTCAGGGGTTTCAGAAGTGCTCGTAATCGTTAGAAACGTTACGGATAGGCATAATGCTGAAGAGGCATTGAGGCATGCCAGGGATGAGGCTGAAGCGGCAAATCGTTCAAAGTCTGAATTTCTCGCAAATATGAGCCATGAAATAAGAACTCCCCTGAACAGTATCACAGGGTTTATCGAAATCTTGAAAAAATCTGAACTCGATAACCGGCAGAGGGAGTATCTCGATATTGTCAGCTCAAGTGCTTCGAGTCTTCTTGGAATAATAAATGACATACTCGACTTTTCAAAAATCGAAAGCAGGAAGCTCGAGGTTGACAGGGTGGCATTTGATCCGCTCAAGGAATTCGAATCCGTCATAGATCTTTATTATGTGAAGGCTTCAGAAAAGGGGATTGATCTTCTATCCTTTATTGATCCAGCGTTGCCCGGAAAGCTGATGGGAGATCCTTTGAGAATAAAACAGGTCATGGGTAACCTTTTAAGTAATGCAGTGAAATTTACCCCTGAAAAAGGAATGATTGTTATTACCATTAAAAACGATGGAGTTGAAGATAACAGGTGCAGGGTAACATTTTCTGTTGAAGACAGCGGGATCGGAATAGCTGATTATAAAAAGGATCGAATTTTTGAGGCCTTTGAGCAGATGGATACATCAGTAAGCAGGCGTTATGGCGGCACCGGGCTTGGACTTACCATAGCATTGAATCTTGTAAAACTGATGGGGGGCAAACTCGATGTTGAAAGTGAAAAGGGAAAAGGAAGCACCTTTTATTTTTCACTTACCTTTGATGTGGCAAGTAAAAAAGAAAAATTTGTTTTTGATTCTCTTCAGGGTCGAAGTAATGTAACTGTTTACTGCCGAAATGCCGGCTCGCTTCTCAATGAACAGCTGTGTAACTACCTGCAGGGTTTGAAATTCATTGTTACAAAAACCAATGATATGGATTCAATAATGATGAGCCCTGAAAGTGATATTCTTTTTGTTATTTATGACAGGGAGACGAGATGTGATGTCCACGGCTTTCTAAATGTGAATCCCCGCCGCCCGGTAATCATATGCGCGGGAGAGAAAGATCTCGCTGACCTTGATGATGTTCGGCGCAGCAATGTGCGTATTATTATGCCGCCTTTTCATCCTTCAAATATCGTAAATGCGATTATGGAAGTGACGGGAGATAAACGACTGCAAAGATGGGGAAATAAGAAAACGGCGGAAACTGTTCCGGTAAAATTTACCGGTAAAATACTCGTAGCGGAAGATAACAGCGTGAACCAGATGCTTATGAAGATCATGCTGAAGGAATATGGACTGGAAACCGGGATTGCCTCCAATGGGATCGAAGCATTCGATATGTATAAAAAGGGAAACTATGATATGATACTCATGGATGTCAATATGCCTGTTGCCGATGGTATGGAAAGTGCCGCCATGATACGAGATTTTGAAAACGCCGGTAACAGGGTACATGTTCCGGTCGTAGCTTTAACGGCACGTGCCATGAAGGGCGACAGGGAAGAAATTCTTGCAGCTGGAATGGATGGCTACCTGTCAAAGCCTCTTGATGAAAAGGCTCTGAGAGATGTTCTCGGCAGGTTTCTTTCTCCACTGGAAAACGAGAAGGCTGGAAAGGATGAAGAAAAGGGGCCTGTTTACGAAGAGAATTATGACAGGCAGGAAGTAGCCAGCCAGCTGGGCATACCTGCAACAGCGATGCCGGCACTTCTCAAGGCATTTTTTTCTAATGGGCAGGAAACACTTGGAAACCTGCGAAGGTCGTTGAAAAATGAAAATAGAGAGGAAGTTGGTATGGCGGCCCATAAGCTGAAAGGAGCCTGTTACAATTTTCGTTTTAATATCCTCGGCGGGCTTTGTGAAAAACTGGAGAAAAATGCTCCTGGAGAGGACTTTAAGATACTGTGGGAGCATTTTGGTGAAATAGAAAAAAGATTTACCCGCCTTGTCGAGACAATAAATGTAGAATAGCTTTTACCGGTTTTTCTAAAAAAAATTTCATCAAATTATTCTTTCCCATGTAACAACACCGCATCTTTCTGATACATAGTGCTTAATCGATCCGGTTATACTATATATATGAAAACCGGTTCTTTCTCTCCTTTGTCATGATTGAATGAAAAAGAAGGGATAATATTAGAATAAAGACTTATATTTTGAAAAACCGGCGCATCAGTGTTATGAATGCAGGCGGAGGGGAAATGAAACGTATCAGCTTGTATGGTTTTTATATCATGATAATTTTTCTGGTTGCAGGACCTGCTTCATGTCTAAAAGAAAAGAAAAAACCGGGGACAATCACCTTTGCCGAAAAGGCCCTTTATCCTGAGGGGATTGCATGGGATAAAAGTCGTGGTAAGTTCATGGTTTCTTCCCTGACACGGGGGGATGTGGGCCTTGTCAATGATGGCGGCATGTACAGCGATTTCATTAAAGACAAAAGGCTCATTTCCAGCACCGGTGTTTTCATCGATGCTGAACGAGAAAGAATAATTGTCTGTAACGCCGATACCGGTTTCAGTTCCCGCAGCAGTAACGCGACACGTCAAAAACTTGCCGCCCTTGGTATCTATAAGCTTTCTGATGGTTCTCCCCTCAGTTATATCCATCTCAGCCGCTGGATAAAGGGGCGTCATTTTGCCAATGATCTCGCTGTCGATGATGAGGGCAATATATATGTTACTGACAGTTTTGCCCCCATCATCTATAAGGTTGACCTGCAGGGCAATCCCTGGGTCTTCCTGGAACATGAAAGGTTCAGGGGGAAGGGCTTTAACCTGAACGGCATTGTTTATCACCGGGACGGCTATCTCCTGGTGGCCAAGTACAATGAAGGTATTATTTTTAAAGTGCCTCTTAAAAATCCAGGGGCCTTTTCCCAGGTTGTTTTTCCTGATCCTATTCACGGCGTGGACGGCCTGCTCTGGGCCGGCGACGGTTCACTTGTGGCAATCGCCAATGAAGCAAAAAAGAAAACGAACCGAATATTCAGAATGACAAGCCGTGATAACTGGGAAAGTGCTGCCATTACCGCTGAGTATAATACGGGGCGCGTTTTTGCCACAACCGGGACCCTCCGTAATGGAGAGGTCTATTTTCTTCACGCGAAACTTCACCGCCTTTTCAACAGTCGCGATATGAAAATGAAAAGGTTCAGTATTTCACGGGCCGTTTTTTCGCCCGATGAGGGACAGGCCGCCAAATAATTATCAGACTTAATTGACAAAACCTCCCTGCCGGCTTACCATACCCCTTCATGAATCTTTCCCGGGAAAAGGGTGAAAAGCAATGAAGGAACAACTGGAAAAAATCCAGCACTGGCATTTCGTGCATAACAAGAAAAAGGTCCTGGAACGCCTTCGCGGCGCGGTGGACAAAATGGAAACGGTCCAGGACATCATCGATGGTTTCTTGAGTGGTGCAGAAATTGCCAGGGCGGGAGAAGGAATTTCAGGAGTTCTCATCGCCCTTGGGAGCGGCATGATCTTTGTTTCCAATGAAAAACGTGACAGTACGGTAAAGACCATTGATGCAGGTGATATTACTGCAATTGATGTGGAACGCGCCTCCTCATCAGTGACTCTCAAGATAAAGAGCAGGGGGGAAGTTTACTCCTTTCGTTCATTCATCACTGCTGCGCGGGCGCGCCGCTTCGCGGAAAAGGTGGGCGTTTTCGAGGATCAGGACGCAGAGGCAGTGTCTGTCGGGGAGGATGATCCTGCCGCGGGGGGCGTGGCGCGCCGCTACGTTGAAAAGGATGCCCTGCCGCAATTTATCGAAAAGATTACCGCCGCCCAGAAAGAACTTGCCCGCGTAATGGAAAAGGAAAGCCGCAGTGACACTGTTACTTCCCGTGAAGAGGAAATTTTTTCTGCTGCACGACACATTGTAAATCGAATTGATGAATGTACCGGCCAGATCGATGATGAAAATCTTAAAGAGAATATAATCGATGACCTCATTGTTCTCTCTTCCCTCGCGGGGGTCGCTGACGGTTCCCTTGATGAGCCTGAACTTCTCCTGATAGCACTGGTCCTTTTACCCCTTTCAGGAGGAGAGAATGATTCCTGGGAAAAAACCGGAGATGACATCCGGCGGGCCTCTCACTTCCCCCATGAAAAAAAGAAAGAGATACTGCAGTACTGGGACCATGCCTCGGCAATGATCAAGAAGCGCGGTCTCAACGAGCGCGATGAGCTCCTCCCTTCCCTCGAGCGCATTCGAGTTTTTGACGCCGCAAAGGGGACCCTCCTCTTTGATACCCTCAGCGCCGCCTATACCGGCTATGTACAGGCACTGATGAAGGCCGACGGCTCCATAAACGACGCGGAACGCGACCGCCTCAAGCAGATAAACCGCCTTGTTGCCGCCGCGGGGGAGAAACCCCTTCCCGAGGTTGAGAAACTTCCCCCTGAAGAAACTCTCGAAGAGGTAATGGAAAAGATCAATGAGCTGGTGGGCATGGAAAACATCAAGGAGGAGATCCAGACTTTTGTCAACCTGGTAAAGATCCAGAAAGAGCGGCGCGAGCGTGGCCTGCCTGAGACCCCCCTTTCTCTGCATGCTGTTTTTTACGGCCCGCCTGGAACGGGAAAGACCACCATTGCCCGCCTCCTGGGAAGGGTCTACCGCTGCCTGGGGCTTTTGAAAAAGGGGCACCTCACTGAAACTGACCGGGCGGGACTTGTTGCGGGATACGTGGGGCAGACGGCGACCAAGACCGACGAGGTGGTGCAGAAGGCACTTGACGGCGTCCTCTTTATCGACGAGGCCTATGCCCTGGCGCGGGGCAGGGGCGAACAGGATTTCGGGCAGGAGGCGGTGGATACGATTTTGAAAAGAATGGAAGACCACCGTGACCGCCTTGCTGTTATCGTGGCGGGTTATCCCGACGAGATGAAGGTTTTTATCGAGTCGAACCCGGGCCTGAAATCACGCTTTCGCCGCTACTATTATTTCGACCACTACGAGCCTGACACACTTATGGCGATATTTGAAATTTTTTCAGACAATGTTTCTTTTACTGTCGAAGAAGGGGCAAAGGCAAAATTGAAGGAAGTTTTAACCGCCGCCTACGAGAACCGCACGCGTACCTTCGGCAACGGGCGCCTGGTAAGAAATCTCTTTGAAAAGATCGTTGAGCGACAGGCAAACCGTATTGCGGCGATAACACCCCTTACTGAGGAAATTCTCTGCACCATTACCGCCGATGACGTGCCGGAAGAAATCGGAAACATCACCTACGGGTTTCATAAATGAAAAATTCAGCAATGAAAGGAGAGAGAAAATCATGCCCGGGACGGTTTCATCTCGCATCAGGTGTCATTCTCATGGTCCTGCTTTTTATCTCCCTCTTTTCTCTTTCGGCTGCGGCCATGCAGAATCCCTGGGAACAGAACTGGAAGGTCATTGACACGGGAACATACAAAATAATTTTTCCCGCAGAAAATATTGATCTGGGGCAGCGGGTAGCGAACATGATGGAATACTACCGGCCCCACCTGCATAAAACAATAAAAACCAGGGCGCGAAAGATTCCCATCGTGCTTGTTAACCAGTATGCCGCGGCAAACGGTTTTGTTTCGCCTGCCCCTTTTTATTCACACTGGTTCTCAACCCCCTCGTCATTTAACGGCACGGAATGGTTCCACGGCCTTGCCGTACACGAGGGCCGGCACATGGTGCAGTTCGACAAAATGAAAGATGGTGCCGGTAAATACACCTGGCGTGTTCTGGGTGGGGCCAATGGTACCGCCGCATTGATTGGCCTTTATCTTCCCATGTGGTTTCTCGAGGGTGACGCGGTGGTGACTGAAACGGCCCTCACCGGCGGGGGAAGGGGACGGATGCCGCATTTTACCATGTGGCACCGGGCACTTGAGCTCGAGGGGAAACGGTATCCCTATTACCGCGCTTACCTGGGAACACGGGGCGATGCCTGGCCCTATGCTGACTTCTACCGTCTCGGGTGGCTTATGGTTTCCCATGTGCGCAGGCATTACGGCGCGGATGTTTTTAACCGGGTACTGGAACGAACAGGGAAGTATTTTATTTTTGAAAATTTTGACACTGCGCTGCAGGCCGAAACAGGGCGGTCAATCGTGCAGATTTATAATGATACCATGGATGAATATTACCGCCTCTGGAAGAAACAGCAGCGCGGCATTGTCATTACTGACTCTGAAACTCTCACCCCGCGAAAGAAAGGGTGGGGCGCCATGCTTTATCCCCGTCCCGCCGGTAACGGGTCGGTCATTGCCGTGCGCTGGTCAAAGAATGACATGGCGGAACTGGTAAATATTAAGAAGAACGGCAGGTGCAGTTCCTTCAGGCAGGTCCCTGTTTCGGTTGCTTCGCATGCCTTTCACAATGAGCGGGGCATCAGTGCCGGGGGCGGAAAGGTTCTCTGGCGCGAGACCCTGCCTGATCCTCGTTGGGGGTACCGCACATGGAGCAACCTTGTTGTCTATGATATGCACAGCGGCAAAAAACAGCGAATTACGGAAAGGGGGAAGTTTTTATCTTCTACTATTTCGCATAACGGTAAAAGTGTCGTTGGTATTTTTCATGGCCCTGACCTCGTTTACCGTCTCATGATAATCGATGCCGCCACGGGAAAGAAATTGAAAGAGCATGAACTGGGCCGGGGGACTTATTATTTTGATCCAGCCTTTGACGGGACAGGAAAGGCAATCATTGCCTCCTCCCTTACTTCCGGGGGATACTCCCTGGTGCGTATTGATGCCGACAGCGGTGAAGTAAAAAAAATTATTCCTGAAAAGAACGGTGACTGTCCCCGTTCTCCTTTTGTTTATAAAAGATATATTTTTTATTCATCGGATTATTCAGGGATTGATAATATCTACTGTTATGACATGGTAAAAAAGGAACGTTACCAGGTCACCTCACGTCCCTGCGGCGCCTTTCATCCATCAGTTTCTTCTGACGGGAAGTTTTTACTTTTTAATGATTACACTACAAAGGGCTACCGGGCAGCACGAATGCCCCTGACACCTGAAAAATGGATTCCCATTGAAGAAGTAAAGGTGCGCCGCCTTGAAGAGGTCACCGCACTGGTAAAACAGGAAGCGGGGAGGCCCCTTGACGATGAGAGCAAAATACCCCGCAAAGCCTACGAGGTCCGGGACTATTCACCCCTGAAAAACAGCATAAATATCTATGGCTGGATGCCCCTTTTTGATATGACAAATGTCGATTTTAGATTTACCATACAGTCCCTTGACGTGATGCAGACAACCGCAGCAAGTGTTTCATATGTTTTTAACATGAATGAAAAGACCCATGCCGGTGAGGGGCTTCTTATCTACCAGGGTATCTATCCCGTTCTCTATCTCGGCGGGGGCTATGGCCAGCGTGCCGGTGTCATCGAGGAGAAGAATAATCCCTTTTCATCGGTCATGATGCGCTGGAACGAGGGGCGTGTTTTCGGCGGCGCCTATGTTCCACAGGATTATTCACGGGGCATACACAATGTATTTCTTACCCTCGGTTTCAGTTCGGGATATACTGTCATCAGTGACAAGAACAAAGATAATTATTCGATTTACAATATGTACCGTGACGGTGACCTTCATTATTTCAGGTACAGTCTATCGCTTCTTCACTATTTGCAGTACAGCGGCAGTGCCATTGGCCCACGGTGGGGAGAATCTCTTTCTGTTTCCTACCGGCACACTCCCTTTTACGGTGATTTCAGGGGTGGTCTCCTTTCGGCGGGGCTGAAATTTTTTCTTCCCGGGATCGGTTCCACTCATAACATTGAACTTGCCTGCGGTTACGAGAAACAGGATCCGGGCAACTACTGGTTCTCAAGCAGTTTTTTCTTTCCCAGGGGATATGATTTTATTTATTACCGTCATTTTGTAAAGGGAAGCATCGATTATAATCTTCCACTCTTTGATTTAGGGAAAGGCGCCTGGGACCTGGTTTACATCAAAAGGTTTCTCGGGGCTTTATATTTTGATTACGGGTACGGCCACAGCAGCGGCGTGAAGGAACAGTATCGCTCTGTAGGGGCTGAGATCCTGGCGGAGTGCAACTTCCTTGCAAATACTTTTATTTCAGCTTCTATTGGTGTGCGTTACAGCTACTGCATCGATTCAAATGAACATGTCGTGGAAGCGGCATTTCGGTCTCTCGTGCCTGCCCCCTACTACCGCGGCAGGCTGTTGCGCCGGCATACCTACCGGTGATCCTCGCCTGTGTGAAATTCTGAGAGAAATTTTTCTATTTTCTCTCCCGCCTTTGCCGGGTCTCCCCGGTCGAGCCAGTGGATTTTCAGGCCGCGTCTTTCCATGCCACGGAACCATGTCATCTGTCTTTTGGCGAGGCGGTGAATGGCTGTCTGGAGAAGGGTAACCATTTTTTCGTAGCTGAGCCTGCCGGATACATGCTCGGTGATAAATTTATATTCCATGCCGAGGCTTATAAGGCGATCAGGGGAAATTCCCGCATCGATGAGGTCAATAACTTCCTGCACCATGCCTTTTTCGATGCGTTCCTGGAGCCTTTTGTTTATTCTCTCACGGAGTTCGTCCCGGGGCCATGCAACGGCAAGAATAAGGGGAGTGAAAGGAAGGGGAGAATTTCCCGTGTATTTCAGGGGAGCATTTTTTTTATGGAGGGCCACTTCGATGGCGCGGACGATTCTTTTTTTGCTGGACAGGTCCGTTGCCGAATAGAGTGACCCATCCGTTGTTTTCAGTTTTTCGATAAGGTGCTCTTTCTCTTTGTTCATAAGGCTTTTTCGCAGGGTCACATTTTCAGGGACATTGGCTACACGAAAATTTTTCAGTACCGCCTCGATGTAGAGGCCGGACCCGCCGCAGGCGATGGGGATATTATTTTTGTTGATAATGCTTTCAACGGTACGGTGAAAATCATTGATATAATGATAGAGACTGTATGTTTTCATGGGATCAGCGATATCGATGAGGTGAAAGGGAATACTGCCATCGGGATGGTCGTATTCATCAATATCCTTGCCGCTGCCGAGGTCAAGGCCGCGGTAGACCTGCCGTGAATCTGCACTGATGATTTCCCCGTTGAAGCGAAGCGCCATTTCTACTGCCAGTGAGGTTTTTCCTGACGCCGTGGGGCCGCAGATAACAATGAGTGGATGCTGTGATTTTTCTATTTTACTTTTATGCATGTTTCACAGTTACCATGAAACCCTGCGATCTGGCAAGAAAATAATAAAACAGGTTCAGTCCCGTTTTATGGGAATACTTTTTAATCCCGCACCTCCTCCGGAGGGATGGGGGAAATCACTGTGATTCTATCGTTTTCCCTGAAAAGATGAAAGGGGCATAAAATACATTTTATGAAAGGGCCTTTCTGAAAAAAAATTTTCATATATTATTGACATGTGCAGCGGCAGGCACGAGTCTGATCACATGAAAATAATTTACCAGTTTATGCTATGAGAAAACCGCCTCCCGTTGAATACAGCATTAAGGCAGGGGAATTCCATGCGGAAATCGTCAGGGAACTGAAGGCCCTTCTTTCACTTGAAGTGGAGTCATGCCTTGATGAAAAGTTCACCTCGGGCCTCATGAGAATCTATCGCCTTTACGACCGCTACCAGGAAGAGGTTCTTAAAGGGTCGGGGCTTTCTATCTCATGCCGGAAAGGGTGTTCTGACTGCTGCTGCCACTGGGTCGACGATGTTTATTCTTTTGAGGCGGAGATAGTTGCTCATCACATCTATACTGTTATGCCTGAGAAGGTACCTCTTTTTCTTGAAGCGCTGAAAGAAGATGCCGCCCATCTTGAACATCTCCAGGGGGTGGTTGCCGAAAAACTGCCAGATGAAGAGGGTGTCCCCTGTGATCTCGATGAACGTGAACTGCTTCTTTCCTGTTTCTATATTCTCGGGCGTCCCTGTGTTCTGGTTGACAGTGAGGGGAAATGTTCTGTCTATCCCCTGCGGCCCCTGACCTGCCGGATTTTTGTCAGCTTCGGTGATCCCGGAAAGTGTGACCCTGAACGTATCGACGCCGAGGAGACAGAGACATGTAACCTCGATCTTGACAGAAAGGCAGATGCCCTCCTTGAAGAGCTGCATCGGCGTTTTGACCGGTTCGGTGATGAAAGGGGACTGAGGGCGTTGCTGCTTAATATTCTTTCAGGCTCTCCGTGATGCCCTTGTGGATTTCATACCAGAAACTGAATGCCGCCTCATGGCGGTCTTTTTCGAAAAAGTCTAACCAGTAGAGAAGGTCTTCGTCTTTACTTCCCTCTATATCTCTTTTCTTTTTCATGAATTCAAGGATGAAATCAATGTTTCTCTCTGATTCCCAGTAGACTGATGCGTTGCGGCTGTTGATGCGCGTGGCAGTAATGGCGGTTCTTTCAACATAGCCTTTACCGAGGCCGTAGAGGGTTTCCATGATTTCAGGTACCATGTCTTCGGCCCAGGCGCGATGAAAGCGACAGATGCCCATATTGTCGAGGACCAGCTCCTGCCTGAATCGTTCGGCATCACGGCGCCCCAGTTCCCGGGGCGGAATAAAGTCGCCCCCGTAATACATGTAGTACTTGCCCATGATGGCCATGGGTGAAAGAACCCCCGGCGTCCAGTACTGGTTGGGAACCATCCACCCCTTTCGGCCGAAAGCGGTGTAAACAAAACGGTCAAGAAGGTTAACGCCCCTGCTGCGAGAAAGGCGGCGCCCGAATTTGCGCGCCCCCTCACTGAGGTCAACAATGCCTCGCCCATGAATAACTGCCTCGAGAATATCGATGGCGATCTCCGCGTTGTGCATGGAATCCTTTACAACATCAAAACCTTCTGTGTCAAAGAGGGGGCGCCTGTCAGTACCGCAATCCTCCGGTGTGAGTAAATCCTGGTCGATACATTCCATGAGCCAGGCGACAACGCCGCCGATTGAGATGGCATCGAATCCATAACTGTCGGCGCGGCGGTTTGCCTTTTCCGCCGCCCGCTGGTCAAAGATACCGCAGAGGGGGCCCAGGGCCTGGTAGGGTTCATAATCTTTTTTGAAATGGCCGTTCATTTTTTTGCAGACAGCGGCACAGGGCTCGCCGCAGGTTTTCTGCTGTTTCTTGTCTATGGTCTCTTCGTTGAACTGTTTCAGGTAATGCTGCAGTACCAGGCGGTCATGGATATCCAGGCGTTTTTCTTCTCCCATAAAGAGACTCCGGTAGTTGAAACTTATCATGTCGCCTTTCAGTTTCGTATAGTTGACACCAAAGGTTCCGCCGGTATTGAATTTTTCGTCATAGCGGTATTTTGTTGTTGCCTCCAGGTCTTTGGCGGCGAGTTTTTTTTCATAGCGGTCAATGAACCAGGTGTCTGCCACTTTGCGGTCTCGGAAATCCTCATCGAGAAAGGTGCCGCCATAGATGATCGATGCGATGCCGTGTTCCTGGAGAAGGCGGCTGCCGAAACCGCCGCGTCCCGCCCAGGTGTCGACATCTGTCAGTTCACCCCTGATGACAGGAACAGAACCAATGGCGCCGCAGTCGGTCTCCCGCGACGCCGGGCCCGTGGCAAGGATACGGACATGTTTTTCGTAATGGCTGCCATAACGGTCAAGTGTCTCCCGAAAGAGGCCGTAGATGCCGTCGTCTTTTTCAAACCATGCCTGTTCCAGGTCTACGGGTTCTATTTCACATTGAATTTCTTCACCATGCAGGCGGTTCAGGTAGAGAATGGACGGGCGGCTGGCTTTTCCCGTTATTGACAGCAGGTTCAGGCCAAGGTTGTCAAAGACAAGGCCTGCGCCGCCCATGGAGGAAATATAGAAACCACCCCAGGCTGGTGAAAAGCCGTTGAATATAAGGCGGTTCGATCCTGGGAATATTGAACCTGCCAGGAGTCCCGTGCCGATATTCAGGCTGTTGATCCGTGACGAGAGGTGCAGGCCCAGATCGACGGGGCCGTAAAAGTCTCCCAGGTCATACCGCCGTATACGGTAAAAGCCTGTGGAAGCATCAATAATCATGACACGCAGCTGGGTTTTCATGGCAACTCCTGGTGTAAAAGTCTGTATCTTTTTGTATAATTAAACACCATATCATGGGGAATGTCAATGTTTTCAACAATCAGCTTAATACACTCACCCTGCTTTCCGCGCGCCAGTCGGGCGCTTTTTAGACTTGCTGTCTGCGCTCGACACTGTGTCTTCCTGACAGGCGTCTCCCATTAAAAATTGAAGAAAGGAGAGGGCTCCCTGGCAGGAAACTGGCTTTTTTAGTACAGAAAAAAGTTTTTTTGAAATACAGGTACATGTGGGCTCACGGTGGGAGGGTATAAATTCCCTTTGAGAAAAATAAGGTATAAATTATAGTTACGTATGCTTTATAATGGCAAAAAAATAATAGACTCAAATATGTAGTAGAGCTTATGAAGAAACAAAGAGGATAATTGAATAAATCAGAACAGTTAATTTTGAAAAGGCCTTTAAAATGAAAAGAAACAGTGATTCAAAGCAGACAGGCGGACCGGTTATTAACGAGGAGATAATAGATTCTGCCCTGGAAAGGGCCCGGCCTGATAAAAAAAAGACCGAAGAAATTTTTTCAAAGGCACTTGAACTGAGGGGGCTTGATTTTGATGACATCGTCACACTGGCGAGTATTACCGATCCTGAACTTCTTCACCGTCTTTACGAGACGGCGCGAAAAACCAAGGAAGAAATTTACGGCAATCGCCTGGTCCTTTTTGCCCCCCTCTACATTTCGAATCTCTGTTCAAATGACTGTCTCTACTGTGCCTTCAGGGCGGCGAATAAAGATTTAAAACGCCGCCGTCTTTCTCAGGAGGAGATATCCGCGGAGACCAGGCTTCTCATCGATGAAGGCCATAAGCGCCTTCTCCTGGTGGCGGGGGAGGCGTGGCCCCCCGAGGGTTTTCGTTATATCCTTGATGCCATCGAAACTATTTATAACACCAAAAGCGGCAACGGTGAGATTCGTCGTATCAATGTGAACATTGCTCCCCTTGAAGATGATGAGTTTCGTCAGCTCAAGGAAGCGGGTATCGGTACCTACCAGCTTTTCCAGGAGACCTACCATAGAGAGACATATAAAAAAATGCATATAAGGGGAAGAAAAAGCGACTACCGATGGCGCCTCGATGCCATTGGCCGCGCCATGGCGGCGGGAATCGATGACGTGGGTATCGGGGTCCTTTTCGGCCTTCATGACTGGCGTTTCGAGATACTTGCCCTGATGCAGCACATTCATGATCTTGAAGAGACCTTCGGTGTGGGGCCCCATACCATCAGTGTCCCCCGCCTCGAGCCCGCCTCGGGCTCGGAAGTGGCGGCCCGTCCCCCGGCTCCTGTCAGCGACGAGGACTTTAAAAAACTGGTGGCCATTCTTCGTCTCGCGGTTCCCTATACAGGTATTATCATGTCAACACGGGAATCTCCTGAAATGAGGCGTGCCACCTTTGCCCTGGGGGTTTCACAGATTTCCGCGGGGAGCCGTACCAATCCCGGGGGGTACGGCGAAGACAAAGACGACGCGAGCCAGTTCTCCCTGGGCGATCACCGTTCCCTGAAGGAGGTCATTGCCGACGTGATGGAACTCGGGTACATTCCTTCATTCTGTACCGGGTGTTACCGCCTGGGACGCACCGGTGAGGATTTTATGGACATGGCAAAACCGGGACTGATCAAGCTTCACTGTCAGCCCAATGCCCTCCTTACCCTGAAGGAGTATCTCATCGATTACGGTGACCATGAGCTCCGTTCCCTGGGGGAAAGTCTCATCGAAAGAGAAACTTCCCGCATACCTGAGACCGCCCGCAGAGAGGCAACCATAAAGAACCTGAAGCGCATCGAAGAGGGCGCCCGTGACCTCTTTTTCTAAAAGTGAAATTATCGAACTTATCTCCCAGGGAGAAGATGAAGCAGAAGGCCTCTTTCAAAAAGCTGCCAGGGTAAGAAATGAGACCGTGGGCAACCACGTCTATTTCAGGGGGCTCATCGAGGTTTCCAATATCTGTAGCAATGACTGCTTCTACTGCGGCATCCGCCGTTCAAACGAAAAGGTGAGGCGCTACCAGCTCAGAGCCCCGGAGATTATTGAATGCGCCGATGCCGTTGCCGCAACGGGGATTACCTCTCTTCTTTTTCAGGCAGGGGAACGGCATGATGAATCATTTATTTCGCTCATGTGTGAATGCACCGCAGAGGTGAAAAGAAAATATCCCTCTCTCTGTGTTACCCTCTGCCTGGGAGAACTGGAGAGGGACCAGTACCGGCGCCTTTTCGATGCCGGGGCAGAGCGTTACCTTCTGCGTATTGAAACTTCCAGCGAAGAACACTACCGGAAACTTCATCCCCGGGAGATGTCATTTCAGAATCGCCTCCGCTGTCTTCGCGACCTGCGGGATCTCGGTTACCAGGTCGGTTCAGGGGTCATGATCAACTCACCTTTTCAAACACTTGAAAACCTGGCAGAGGATATTCTCTTTTTAAAGGAAATGGACATCGACATGTGCGGCATGGGCCCCTATATACCCCACGGCGATGCCCCCTTTGCAGATGTACCCTATTCAGCACCGGAGGCCCTTTTTATGGGCCTGAAAATGATTGCGGTTCTGCGCCTGGCAATGCCGGATATCAATATCGCCGCTACCACTGCTCTCGAGGCTCTGAGCCCTCAAGGGCGGGAGAAGGGGCTCAGAGCCGGCGCCAACGTGATCATGCCCCAGTTTTCACCCCAGGCGCGGCAGGCCGATTACATGCTCTATGACAATAAACCCTGCGGAGACGATACACCTGGAGAACTGGTAGAATCCCTTTCCAGGGTCTGCCGGGCATGCGGGATGGTGCCTGACTTTGATGACCCGGGGCACTCACTTCACTTTCGAAAAAGGATCAAGTATGGCAATACTGGTTGAACGTGACAATATCGGTATATTCGGCAGAATGAATGCGGGGAAGTCTTCCCTCATGAACCTGCTGACACAGCAGGAAACATCCATCGTGGATGAAACCCCCGGGACCACGGCAGACACAAAGACGTCATTCTGCGAGATCCACGGTATCGGCCCCGTGCGTATATTCGATACCGCCGGTATCGATGAAACGACCCTCCTGGGGGAAAAAAAGAAGAAGAAAGTGCAAAATGACCTGAAGGAATGCAACCTGGTACTTCTTGTTATTGATCCCTCCCGCGATGAGTTTTCCCACGAGGAGTCCCTCCTGCGGCAGGCCCGTGAACTGGACGCACAGATTTTTATTGTCTACAACCTCTTTCATGATGGAGATGAGTCACTGATAGAAAAGGTGGAGTCTTCACTGAATCTTTTGAGGTTTCATAAAAAGATTGCCCTCAGGGCACATGATGAAGGTTTTCGGGGGAAGTTGATCGAGTTTATTGTAGCACACTATGAACCGGAGAACCCGTCGCGGGAACTTCTTCCCTTTCTTGAACCCAACCGGTTCTATGTACTCATTATTCCCATGGACGAGGAGACACCGCCGGGACGCTATCTTCGCCCCCAGGCCATGACAGAAGAGTACATTACCCGGCACTGGGCGTGGCCTGTTTCTTTTCGCCTTGACCTTGCCGCCGCCCGGGGAAAGACACAGGAAAGAGACCGGGAACGGCGGCGCTTTGATACCTTTGTCGAAAGCCTGAACAACAGGCCCCACTGCATCATTACTGATTCCCAGGCAATGGATATCATGAAAGACTGGACCCCGCGTAATACAATGCTGACGACATTTTCCATTGTCATGATACAGTACATGAGCGGCGGCAGGCTCACTGAATTTGCCCATGCAGTCAGCGCCCTCGATTCACTGAAGGAGGGAGACTCCATACTGATTGCCGAGGCGTGCAACCATTCCCGCATTGCCGAGGATATCGGTACCGTACAGATACCGCGCATTATTAAAAAGAAGTATCCCGGTGTAAAAATTGAACATGCCTTTGGCCGCGAATTCCAGGAGAACAGCCGCCTGGGAGAATATTCACTGATTATTCACTGCGGCGGCTGCATGATCAGCCGCCAGAAGATGACAGCCCGCCTCAGGGACCTCGAGGCGGTGGGGGTTCCCGTTACCAATTACGGGATTTTCCTGTCAGCCGTGCAGGGGGCACAGGCCCTTGAGCGGGTCCTTAAACCGTGGCGGTAATACTATGCCGAGTCCATGAGGCGCCGGTCTGCAATACGGCGGCTGTCGTGGTGACGGCGGTCCTCCCGACGCCGGTCGAGCCCCTTTCTTTCTGAGAGTTCCAGGGCGCGGTTGTAGCATTTATCGTCTCCCCGGCGGTCACAGGTACGACGTTCGCCCACCCGCCGCTCTTCTTCTCGGCGGTCTTCATGGTTACGTTTGTCCCCGGAAATCCATGGAAGATCAACACGGCGCCGGTCATGTATACGGCGGTCCCCGTCTCTCCGGTCATAGATACGCCGGTCTTCAGGGTCTCGTGAGATAAAGCCCGCGCGTGCGGCAATGCCCCTGTTGGCCACCCGGCGGTCTCCGGTACGACGTTCCCACAGGCGGCGTTTATTTTGCCTGCGGCCCTCTCTTCGGCGTTCAGTATGTATCATGATAGTTCCTTCCTTAATTGACTATTTCAAAGATAGTGCGGGAGGGGGGCTTTTTCCAAAAAAAGTGAAATAATTCGACACTGAAGGCGCGAAAGCGTTTTCGCGCCTTCAGTGTCGCTATTTTCAGGAATATTCTTGAAATTTCTCTATTTAAAGATAATTATTGAGCAGAAGGAAAGAAAATCATCTCGAAAGAGACTCATGGCAATTTATGATTAATCAGTTTGTGCATAGACAGTTTAGAAAAATTTATATATCAATTACACCATAGAAGGGGAATACCCCGCAGAGAGAGCGAAAATACTACAGGGGAAGGCCCTGTTGCTGACATCAACTGGAGGTCATCATGAATAAGAATGTGAAAGATGTAAAATCAACCGGTTTTGCAATAAGCGAGTACCATGACACAAAGGAAATTTACCGGCAGCTCGATGCCTTATTGAGCCAGCCCCCCCGCAGCCTCACCGATGAGGCCCTGAAAAAATACGAGCAGTGGTTTTATGATAACTGCCCGAAATCAGAAGCGATGATAAAAGAGGCAATGGACTATATCCCCGGCGGGGTTCAGCACAACCTGGCCTTTAATCACCCATTTCCACTGGTTATTACCAAAGCTGAAGGGGCCTACCTTCACGATCTTGACGGTAATAAGTACACTGATTTTCTTCAGGCGGGGGGGCCTACTGTTCTGGGAAGCAACCCTAAGGTAGTACGGGAACAGGTCATTGATCTCCTTAACACCTGCGGCCCCACGACAGGGCTTTTTCATGAATATGAATACAAGATCAGTAAAAAAGTGGCAGAACATATGCCTGGTGTTGATATGCTGAGAATGCTTGGATCGGGCACCGAGGCTGACATGGCGGCGATCCGTGTTGCCCGCCTTGCCACGAAGAATAAGTACATTATTAAAATGGGCGGGGCCTATCACGGCTGGAGCGACCAGCTTGCCTATGGCATCCGTATTCCCGGAACAAAGTCCCTTGAGGCACATGGTGTCCCCCGCAACTGTTTCAAGTATACCCAGGAATTCTATCCCAATGATATCGCTTCACTGGAAAGAAAACTTTTCATGAACAGGTTCCGCGGCGGAACGGCAGCGGTCATCATGGAGCCCATCGGCCCTGAAAGCGGTACACGTCCCCTTGATAAAGATTTTAACGAACAGGTGAGAAAACTCTGTGATAAGTATGGCGCCCTGTTGATATTCGATGAGGTTGTTACCGCCTTCAGGCTCGGTATGAGCGGCGCCCAGGGTTACTTTAATGTAACACCGGATCTTACCGTTTTTGGCAAGGTCATCGGCGGAGGATATCCTTCAGCAGGCGGTCTTGGCGGTAAAAAAGAATACATGAAATATCTTTCAGCGGGAATAGCCGGTGGCAAGGTAAAGAAAGCCCTTGTAGGGGGCACCATGGCAGCCAATCCCCTTACCGCGGCAGCAGGTTACTATACAATCTGTGAAATCGAAAAAACAAATGCTGCCGAAAAGGCCGGTAAAGCGGGCGACAGGTTAACAAAGGGCCTCCAGGAACTGGTCAAAAAATATGACCTCCCCTTTGTTGCCTTTAACCAGGGGTCTATCTGTCACCTTGAAACAGTTGGTACTGTTCTTCTCGAAGTAAAATGGAGTAAACCCTGGACGATTCCGGGAACCATCAGTGAGGCGAAATCACGCAAGGAAGTAATGGAACATATGGGCTGCGCCTACATGGCTGAAGGCCTGGTAACCCTGGCGGGAAGTCGTCTCTATACCAGCGCTGTCCAGACAGACGCCATCATCGATGACGCCCTTAAGCGATTCGACAGGGTTTTTCAGAATATCGAAGGCGTAAAATAATTGATCCAGGCAGGCGTGACCG
The DNA here is from genome assembly GCA_964534225.1 of uncultured Leptospirales bacterium. GTDB lineage: Bacteria > Spirochaetota > UBA4802 > UBA4802 > UBA5550 > CAZHNW01. Next base: position 23,673 of record CAZHNW010000051.1, read on the forward strand.
GCGTGTCGCGCCTGCAGAATAGATCGCAATGTGTATGAACGAAAATGGAAAAAACCATGGATAAAAAAGAAGCAAAACAGATCGTCTGTGACGCGGGAAGAAAGCTGGTGAAGGAAGGCCTGGTGGCACGAACCTGGGGCAATATCAGTGTACGGGTTGATTCAGAAACCTTTGTCATAACCCCCAGCGGCCGAACCTACGAGGCTCTGACCCCTGATGACATTGTCGAGGTAAGAATCGAGGATTGCGGTTATGAGGGGGAAGTCAAACCTTCATCTGAAAAGGGCCTTCACGCAGAGGTCTATAAACAGAGCAGCGACATTAACGCGGTGGTCCATACCCATCAGATGAACGCCTCTACAGTGGCGGCGGCACGGCAGGACGTTCCCCTCGTTAACGAGGAGATGGGCCGTGTGATCGGCCCCGGCATTCGCGTGGCACCCTACGGCCTTCCCGGAACGGGGAAGCTGGCAAAGGGAACCGCTGCTTCACTGCTGGGAAGAAAGGCCGCTCTTATGGCCAATCACGGGGCTGTCTGTATCGGTGGCGACATGGAAGAGGCTTTCGAGGTGTCACGGGTTCTTGAAAAGGTCTGCGGGGAATACATTCAGCAGCAGTTCCTGGTGCAGAACCCTGGTGTTAAAGAATTTGACTATAGCGCCATGCACAGGGTCTACCTGGAAAAAATCGGTCGAGGTGAGGTGTAACAATGAATATACAGGAAGCAAAAGAATACCTCTGCCAGTGGTCCGCGCCCCTCGTTGAAGAGGAAATTGTTTCAAAAGAAGCGGGTATCATGAGCTGCCGCGCCGGCGGGGCAATGGTTATTACACCGGCAAAGGGAAATCCCGCGGAGTTGAGCGCCGGGGGCCTTTCAGTGATTGATCTTGAAACGGGAGAAAAAATTGAAGGCCCTGAACCGAATCCTGCGGCAGAGCTTCACCGGGCAATTTACAATAAGAAGAAGAAATTCAATGCCCTGATCCATTCAGAACAGCAGAATGTAATGACGTCATCACGGGCGGGGAAAACCGTCTATCCCATGCTGGATGACCTGGCGCAGATCGCCGGGGCAACCGTACGGGTGGCTGAGGAGTATAAACTTCCCCCTGATGCAAAAATCGTTAAGTCAGTCATGCGTGCCCTGAAGAGACGCAGCGGCGCCCTTCTTAAAGATCATGGTGCCATCTGCTGCGCCGGTAATTTCGATGATGCCCACGCTGTGGCACAGGTAATGGAAAAGGGATGCAAGACCTTTATCGAGACAACTTTTCTCGGGGGCGGCGTAAAGATCAACGCCCTTGAATGCAATCTTATGAGATTTGTCTATGTTCTGAAATATTCAAAGGCTGATGAGACAAACCGTTAGGAGAATGAGCAGCCCCTTCGTATCAGACTGCGGCAGGGGAAGAGTTAACCGGCAATAACAACTGCTCTCATTTATTTGACATGTTTATTTTTATGGCACATGTTTATGCCCCCGCAAGGGGGCATTTTTTTATTCTTTCATCATACTTCCGTCAGGGGATGAACTCCACTGTCTTTTTCACATAATCGAGATATGTCTTTATCTCTTTTTTCTTTTTCGCCGCAGTCCATCGGTAATAGCGGCCCATGACACCGGCCACCTTTTCAGCCAGGTCTTTCTGGAGATAGTGCCAGATGTTCCACTGTGCCTCGGTGCGGCGGCAGAGGATATCTGACAGGTGGGGCGCCGACTCGTGTTCGAGGATATATTCGATTTCTGCTTCGCAGTGGGGATAACCCGCCAGGAGGGGCTCTCCCCGTTTCGGGCTTTTCTTGATGCGGCGCAAAATCTCGATGCCCTGTATGCCGAACTGCTGATGGAGGTACTGCAGCTGACAGGGCCATGAATGCTCTGCCAGATGTTCTTCCGTGACGATGCGGTCGAACTCCTGCCTGTTCAGGCCCACGGTAAAAGGCTGCATGGAAAAGTTTTTTTTAAGGTATTCTTTTTTTTCAGGGGTATTAAGTTTTTCATTTTCATAGAGGTAAAAGAGAAGATCTTCTGCCATGCGCCGGTGGGTTGTTGACTTCCCCCCGGCGATAGCAATGATGCCGTCACCGGTTTCGAATATTTCATGGGTACGGGACACGTCTGATTCATGCTTTGCCCCTTCCGGCTTGATGAGGGGGCGAATCCCCGCCCAGGTGCCGATGATGTCATCGTAGGTGAGGCGTGCATGGGGAAAGAGGCGGTTTACCGTGGAGAGGAGGTAGTCGCAGTCTTCCTTTTTGCACCAGGGCTCATCGAGATTTTTCGATTCGGGATAGTAGGCGGTGTCCGTGGTTCCGATAACACTGGTGTCGCCGCGGCGGAGTATGAAAAAGAACCTTCCGTCATCGAGAGAACGGATGCCAAAGGCGTTGCGGTTGCCGAGCCGTTCATTGGGAACAACGATATGGACCCCCTTGGTGGGATAAATTTTTTCCTCTGAGTATCTTCCCTCAAGGAGAAGTTCATCCGTCCAGATACCCGTGGCGGAGACGATGACCTTTCCCCTGACGGTAAATGTTTTATTCTCTTCACTGTCGAGTACGGTGACAGAGGGGTTTGAACTTCCCCCCTCGAAAGCCTTTGCCTTACAATAGTTGAGTGCGACAGAGGTGTTCCCTGAACGGGCCACGGATTCTTTAATAATTTCCAGGGTGACCCGTGAATCGTCGCAGTTGGTGTCATAATAGAAACCCGCCATTTTCAGCTTTCCCAGTTCTGGTGTCTCCAGGGCAACGGCGGGTTCGAATTCTTCGATGAAATCAGGGGTAAAGATGCGGGCGCGGCGATAGTTCTTGAATGTGCTGAAGTAGTTGGAAAGAATGTCGTAGAGTTTTACCGCCAAAAATATTTTAAAGGGGCTGTCTTTTCCCTTTTCGTAGCTGCAGAACATGAATCCCAGGGGGCGCACCAGGTTGGGGAAGTGGTGCATGATCCAGTTGCGTTCAGTTGTGGATTCGCGCACAAGGCCGAACTCACCGCTGGAGAGGTACCGCAGGCCCCCGTGAAAAAGTTTTGATGACCGGGAGGATGTACCGAAGGCAAAGTCTGACTTTTCCAGGAGACAGAAGGAATGTCCCCGCAGTGCCGCCTCCCGGGCAATACCGGCGCCGGTGATCCCCCCGCCGATGATGATGATATCAAATTCGGTGTCGCGGGCCTCTTTGATCATTTCCTTTCGCTGTTTCGCGGACCAGGCGTTTCGGTACATGTTTCTGCTCCCTGTAAAGAGGTATGTTTTGTTTATATCTGACTCGCTGCAAATCTGGAAAAGATGAGAAACGCCCCGCCGCAGGGGGGGCGGATACACTCCTTTCCGCCGGTTATGCAACAGACTTATTTTAACGTGGAAAAAGAGGGCGGGTCAAGTGAAATAAAAAAAGGGGGGCTGCAAAGGGTGTCCCCTTTGGGACATCGTGCCGGTTATCTGCTCAGTGAAATAATATGAGGTTTTTCCTCCTGGAGTCATGGCGGCAACCCCTCCGGTGTACGTTCTTTCCCCCTCTCCTTGTCTCCATTTTTAAATGGGAGAGGGCGCGCCGAAGGCGGGGTGAGGGTATCAAGCCGATTGTCGAGATGAGCCGGGTCGAATATGAATGTAGGGTATTATTGTGCAGTGAAAATATTAGCGCTCTAATAGAGTTGTATGCTCGTCAAACAGATGGTATGCGGGTTTCTTTCGACAACCCCTGTACCTGTGAACCATAATAAATGTAGTGTTGTGTAAGATGGCGGGACATGTTCCAAAAAGTCGACCGGTCGACTTTTTGGATATTTCACTGTAGATTCAGGTTTGCCTGAATGGTGCCATATATTAGATGTACGAGATATAACCGTCAAGGAAAAATTATCGCCTTTTGCACTGTTATGTACTTTTTTAAATTTGAAAAAGCCCTGCCGATTCCACACCTCGACTTCGTTTGGTAATCAATTTATTGATAGTAAAAGGTCTGGTCATCGAGCGATGTCGAGATGTCGAGCCATTCTGCCGCATGAACTGGTAGATGTTCAGAATACTTTACACTATGATAAAATTAATCTTGACATATTTGAAGTTGTACTTCAAATTATCCGCATGTGGATTTCAAGAGAAATTGAAACAACTCTGGCTGAAAAAGCAGGAAAGCGGCCGGCCCTTCTTCTTACAGGCTGCAGGCAGTCTGGGAAAACCAGTATCTTGAAACGGGTTTTTCCTGATCATAACTATGTTACCCTGGATATCCCTGGAAATGCTTCTGAAGCAGAGGCTGAGGGCCTGGAGTTTATAAAGCGCATTGGCATGCCTGTTATAATCGATGAAATACAGTATGCTCCACAGCTTTTCCGCTTTATAAAGGTTTTTGTTGATGAACAGAGAAAAAAAAACGGACGGTTCCTTCTTACGGGTTCTCAAAAATTTTCCCTTATGCAGGGTGTTTCTGAAAGTCTTGCAGGAAGAGTCAGTGTTTGCAATCTCCATTCCCTTTCCCTGAAGGAAATTGAAGACTGGCAGAAAAAGAAAATTAACCGGGAGAACCTGCTTGATCTTGCGTTAAAAGGCGGCTATCCTGAAATACATGCTTCATCTCTTGACCCTGAAGATTTTTATGGAGATTATCTTGCTACATACATTGAAAGAGATGTGCGGCAGATTGTTAATGTAAAGTATTACAGGGATTTTGACAGATTCCTTCGTCTTCTTGCCCTGCGATCCGGTCAGCTTCTTTCTATGAACTCCATTGCTTCGGATGTTGGCGTGAGTTCTCATACAATAAAAAGCTGGTTGTCTGTTCTTGAGATTTCCAATATTGTTTTTCTGCTTAAACCTTTTTATCAGAATATGGGTAAGCGTACTGTAAAAGCGCCAAAAGTCTATTTCAATGATACAGGTCTATTGCTGTATCTTCTTGGTATAAGAAAAACTGAAGATTTGCTTAACAGCCCGCTTCTGGGTAATGTTTTTGAGACACTGGCATTTGGCCAGGTCCTGAGATATTTTGCAAACAGGGGACTTAAAGACGATCTATATTTTTTTCGTGACAGTCATGGACATGAAGTTGATTTTATTATTCCTTCCGGCAACAGGCTTCATCTTATTGAGTGCAAGTGGTCCCTGGACATGAACAGGGCTTCCGGTGTTTTTGGCAGTATTGAAAAAATTATTCCTCCTGATTTGATATCAAAGAAAACGGTTGTTACCCAGCGCAGGGATATTATACATGCCGGCAATGGTGTTCTGGTGAGCGGGTGCGTTGATCCCGGGGATTTTTTGTGACTTTATCTGTCTGCTCCTTCAGGATGTCTCTTGTAACGTGGAAAAAGATGGCGGGACATGTTCCAAAAAGTCGACCGGTCGACTTTTTGGTTATCTCACTGTAGATTCAGGTTTGCCTGAATGGTGCCATATATTAGATGTACGAGATATAACCGTCAAGGAAAAATTATCGCCTTTTGCTCTGTTAATTTTTATAAATATTGCGTTTCATCTCGATTCCTTTTCGATGTTGGTATGGTAGTAGTTGGTAGAGTATATTTTTTATTTTTAAAGACTATTTTGTGAAAAATTGATCAGGTTGTTAATAACTCTATAATAAGGTTTTTAAATTTTTTAACTAATTGATGTCGCTGAGGTTTATAATCTCTGAAATTTGAATGAGCCGTTTATAAAATTTCTCACACCAGAATCTTTTCATCAAAAACCTTTTCAATTTTTCTCAATGTTGTCAATGTCGGATTTGCCCGTTTAGGATTTTCATATTTCTGGTAACTCTGAAAATTAATCCCCAGCAGTTTAGCCGCCTTTTGCTGTGTAAGGCCCTTTTCAATTCTTTTCAGTTTCATCCAGACGGCAAAGGCTGTTTTCGGCTCAGGGGAAATGTAATAGACATTTTTCCCTTTCAGGCTCGATGGCGAGGGAATGTCCATCTTTCTCAGGTCTATTGATTCAAGGTATCCACTGAGGGCCTCTGCCGCCATTTCCCGGGCTTCTTCGAGTGTGTCTCCGTAGGTGAGACAGCCGGGCAGATCGGGAAATTCTACGAGATAGCAGTTGTCAGCTTTTGAATGTTTTATTTTAGCGGGGTATTCTATCATTTTAAGCCTCCCTCTTTCATGAGCCTGTGCAGCAGTCCCGCGGGCAGGTCTTTTTTGCCGTGAACCGGTACTGAAAGAGTCATTGTGTCTTTAATCATTATATGATGTGAGCCGTTTATCCTGTCCAGCTCCCAGCCTTCCTTTTTTA
>CAZHNW010000052.1:0-17662 GCA_964534225.1 uncultured Leptospirales bacterium
GGAGCGACCTTTGGCTACTTTGTGTCGTTACAAAGTAGCTAACTCTTGTGCCGCTGCCCCGGAGGGATTGCAGATAACGTAAATGTCGGCGCTCTCCAGGAGGAACAAAAAAGCGCCGACCCGGCAAGCCCCTCGCAGCGTCTGAGGAGGTCAGAATTTAGCCATCCATGGCAATTCTGACATTCGAACATCCTTTATCGCGCGTGGGGTGAGAAAAGGCGCTGACCACGAGGGGCGAGTGTCGAGGCCGTGCACGATGCACAAAAAGGCTTCGATTGCTGTTCGCGTAAACACCCCTTTGCATAGTCCAGTCCCGGTTACCGGGATATTACCCAAAAAGGGGGCACCCCACCCCCTTTATTTTGCTCACATGTATTTTCCTGTCAGGAAGCTGCCTTCTGACACGCCTTGTAGAGGTTCTCAAAAAGCTCCGGGATAAGCGCAGCGGAAACAGCTGAAAAAGCAACACGGATCACGTTATTCAGGTTAATGATACCCGTATCGAACTCATCGAGAAGAATGGCCCTGACCTTTTCACCATCAATACCATCAGCCAGTTTCACGCACATAAAATATCCCGAGTTAAAGGGCATTGCCGTAAAGTAGTTGCGGTAACTTTCATTCTCAGCAAGCACCTTCTTTACCGCGTCATAGCGATCTTTCATGATACGATATTTTTCTTTTTTCTCAGCCTCGTAGGTAGAAGAGGTATAGGTATCAAGAAGAAGCGACTGCGAGACGTTAGGCGCATTGGAAATATTTCCACGGATAGCGCCGGCTGTCTTCTGTTCAAGGGCGTCGTAGAGTTCGGGAGTGCCTCCCCTGATGCCAAAGGTGATAAAACCAACGCGAAGTCCCCATACATAGTCTTCTTTTGTGGGGCCGTCAACTTTCACGGCGAGAACGTTTTCATGAAGGTCCGCAAGCCATGAGAAAAGAGATTCCCCCTCGATCCCTTCTTCGTAAACAAGACCGTAGTAGGCATCATCCATGACGACAAGTACTTTGTTGCCTGCCTCGGCGGATTCCTTTATAGCTGCCACGATGTCCCTGGCTTCTTCCACTGTGGGTGAATAACCGGTGGGGTTATTGGGGAAGTTTAAAATCACCTTCCTGGTACGGGCTGCGCCTTCAAGAAGCTTTTCCCTGAAAGAAGCAAGCCCGAACTTCCCCCCGTCAAAAAGAGAAAAGGTATCGAAATCAACACCGTAGCCGTTCTTGAAAATCAGGTTATAGTTGCCCCAGTAAAGGTCGGAGAGGATGATCTTTTCCCCACTGTCGGCGAAAAGGTAGCCCATGATACTGAGGCCATGAGTCAGGGCAAGACTCGCAACAGGAAGTGATATGGCCTTTCCCTTCAGGTTGGGGTTCTTTTCCACCAGCATTTCCTGCCATTTCTTTCTCATGTCAGGACGTCCATAGCTCGGTGCATAGGGAAAAACCCTGTCCGGTGAAAGGTCCACCTTATCGGCCAGTGACTTAAGGCGCATGGGGGTACCGTCATCTTCAATGGCGGCACCAATAGTGGCATTGATCTTTTTTCCCTTTGCCGCCGCGGTCTGGGCAAGTATGCCCTTTTTCGGGAAAAAGATGCCCTTCCCCTTTTCTGAAAGGAGATCATATACCGTGGGAGAACTTTTCTTTACAATTTCATTTAAAGCTTCTGCCTGTGGATTCATCGCTAACCTCGTAGTGATTTAATATCGCCTCTCCTTCAAAGGGGAGAGATTTTGCCGTAATTTTTGTGCAGAAAAAGAGCCATGGAGAGGTTACCCAGTCATGGCTCGTTTCGTCAGTATTAAAGGAACGTTGATTTTTGCAAGAATTTTTCCTGCCAGGGGAGATGAAGATGAAGGCACGAAAACGATTTCTCGCCTTCATCGCCTTCGTCTTTATTTTAATCCCCTTGAAAATTTTACTTATTCATCTCATAGGCATCAATAAGACTGTAGACATGATTCTTTACGATATCTTCGTAGGTATCGCTCTCCTCTTCAGGACGCTTGATCATGGCCATACATTTCTCCTGTTGTGCCTCGGTGCTGCTCGCCTTGGCGTAAAGATTCAGGGCATAGTCTGAAAAATCTTTCACGAAAATGCTGAAAATTGCATCAAGGATTTTGTCTTCGACACCTTCGATCTTTGCACTCTCAATAATCAGCTGGCCATAGGCAACAAGGGTAAAAATTTCCCCCACCGCGAGGAGGTAATCGAAATCCATCATCTGCTTCATCAGGTCAGCCCCTGATGCCATGAGATATCCCTTGAAAGTCTCGATCTGCTCCTGGAATATTTTCACGTTCGCAAGATGGTTAACACTGTTGTAGGCAATGTTGAAATCGTGAAACTGTATCTTGCCATATCCCTTTGTGGGCCCCTGGTTAAAGAGGAAGTCATCGTTTCGGTCATCGATGATGCGGTCCACTTCGGGAAACTCCCCGGGATTAAAGAAATAGTTCGGTATCAGCTTGGCAATGAGGGCCATGTTGACGTGACGGGTACCTTCGAGTTTCGGCATACCCTTGATCTCCATGACTGACTGCTCAAAGAACATGTCCTTCTCGAAACCACGGGCGGCAATGATATCCCAGAGGAGTTCATGGACTATTTCGCCCTGGATGGCGACCTTCATCTTCATGATGGGATTATAGAGAAGGTAACGCTTGTCTTCAGAAGACGCGGCTCTCATATAATCAGTCGCCCTGAGGCCGAAGAGTTTCATGGCAAGAATCCTCATGTAGCTTTCATAAAAAAGTCGCTTAACATGGGGGAAATCAGTTACATATTTACCGTAAAGGTTTCGGTGCGCCGCGTGGTTCAGTGACTCATAAAAAACATGCTCACTGAGGCCTATTGACGCAGAACCGATGTTGAACTTACAGATGTTAATGGTATTGAGCATGTCATCCCATGCCTTCTGTCCCCTGCTGGTGATATCAGCATCAGTTATGGGATAGTCATGAAGTGCAAATTCTGACACATAGTTCTGGTCACTGGCGATAACATTCTGAACGCATTCGTATTTCTCATGTTTTGAATCAACTACGAAAAAAACATATTCGTCGGTATCGGCAATTTTGCCGAAAACAGTTACAATGCCCGCTTCGTTTCCATTACCGATATAGTACTTGCTGCCCCGTGCGAGATAGGTTCCGTCCTTCTGGGGATAGAGCTTCATTTCTGAAGAGTAAATATCAGCTCCATGTTCTTTTTCAGAAAGGCCAAAGGCACAGAGAGGATTTTCTTTCAATTTCGCCGCTGCTTTATGTTTTGCCTCTTCATTGTCACCGAGAAATACCGGGTCAAGCCCCAGTGTTGAAACGTGAAACATGTACCAGTAAGCAGCGCCGTAAAAACCGCAGATTTCAGAAAACTCGAAAATTCGGTATGTGCTGTAATACTGGTTTTCATCATCTCCATACCCTTTCGGAAGAAAGAGTGTTTCAAAAATATGTTCTTTCTTTATGAACTCGGCAAAATCATAGGTGAATTCACGGCTGTGAAAATCTTCCTTGACCTTTTCTTTTCCTTTGTTCTCGAACCATTCAATGGTTTTCTCCATTATCTCTTTACTGCGGGCATCGGGATAGTTTCTATCTTTATACTTCTTTGGATTTAAAAATATATCTGACATGATTTTTTCCTTTTTAATTGATTTTCAGGATTTAGAATTCCTGGTCTCTCATTTTATAGACACCCTTAAGGGAGTAGACATGTTCCTTCCAGACCTTGTCGAACTCCTCTTCGTTTGCCTCAGGGGCCCTGAGCATGGTAAGCGCCAGTTCACGCTGCTTATCAGAATTGCTCGGCTTTGAGTGAATGTTAAGGGCAAATTTTGAAAAATCCCTCACCATAAAATCAAAAATCTGGTTAAGAAGAACTTCGTCAACATCGAATATCTTCATTTTCGTTGCTTCGAGAATCAGCTGGCCATAGGCGACGAGAGTAAGAACCTCTCCCATGGCAAGAAGATAGTCGATATCCTTTGACTGTTTCTCATCGGGACCCGCCTTGGCAAGAAATCCCTTGAAGAGTTCAATCTGTTCTTTAAAAATATGAATATTGGGAGTATCATAATAGCCATAAGCTATATTGTAGTCATGAAACTGGATTTTCCCCAGCCCCCGTGTTGGCCCCTGCCTGAAAAGAAACTCATCGTTTGCGGTATCGTCCCTGCGGGGCACTTCGTCATATTCTTTCGGATTAAAGAAATAATTCTTCATGAACTTGACGATGAGGGCCATGTTGACATGGACAGTTCCCTCGAGTTTCGGCAGCATTCTTATTTCGTGCGCCGCGATTTCAAAGAAGGGCTGATTTTCAAACCCCTTGGCGGCGATAACATCCCAGAGGAGGTTTACGACTTCTTCTCCTTCACGGGTGACCTTCATTTTTACCATGGGATTGTAGAGAAGATAACGGCGGTCCTCTTCATTTGCTGAACGCATATAGTCAATGGATCGTTCAGAAAAAAGTTTCATCGCCACCAGGCGTGCGTAAGCGTCAGAGAAAAGCCTTTTGACATGGGGGAAGTCTGTCACATACTTTCCGTAGACATTTCTGTTTGCCGCATGATCAATGGCTTCATAAAAAGAATGTTCACAGAGTCCGATAGCTCCCCATCCGAGATTAAACTTACAGATATTAATGGTATTGAGCATATCATCCCATGCCTTGCTTCCTTTTTCGAGAATGTCAGCATCGGTTATGGGATAGTCATGAACCGCATACTCGGCAACATAGTTCTGCTCGTTGACCACGTTTCGTACACATTCATAGTTGGGATGTTTTGAATTAACAACAAAGAAAACATACTCATCAGAATCGGCCATTTTGGCAAAGGTTGAAACCAGCGCCGCCTCGTTGCCATTCCCGATATAGTACTTGTCTCCGTTTCCGAGATAGGTTCCGTCTTCCTGGGGGTAGAGCATCATATCGCTTGAATAGATGTCAGCACCGTGTTCCTTCTCTGAAAGACCAAAGGCAAAGACACCCCCTTCCTGGAGAAGTTGTGCGGTCTTGTGTTTTACTTCTTCATTACTGCCAAGCCAGATGGGACCAAGGCCCAGCATTGAAACCTGCCATGTGTACCAGTAAGTAACCCCGTAAAAACCGGTAATCTCAGAAAATCCGCTGTTTCGGTAGGTATCCCAGCGGGAATCTTCTGCTCCATACCCTGACGGGGTCATAAGAGTAGCAAATACCTGGTTTTCCTTAAGAAACTCAACAAAATCATAATTCCAGACCTTTTCATGCCAGTCTGACTTGATCTTTTTGAGCCCCTTCTCTTCAAAAAATTTAATCGTCTTTTCCATTATTTCCCGGGACTTGTCATCGGGATATGGGCGTGTGTGGTTATTTGGGTTGAATAGAATCATGATCACTCCTCACAGTTGTTATAATTGCAGTTTGAGGCCCCTGCAAAATCAGGCGCACCGGAAAAAAGTAATGGTTGCACTCTGATTATACCCGCTCCACGCTGTCTGTCAACAGCTGCCGGGCTTTATCTTTCTATTTATAGTACATTCTCAATAACATCGTTATTTAAGACAAGAAAAAATTGATACATTGATGTAATTATTAGATTTTTCCGGAAACTGTGTGGGATAAAAATGACTGAGCTGTTATTCAGAAAAATGAAAAAGATTATGCACTATGCCTGAATATTCAGGCACAGTGCATAACATCTAATCAGGGTAAAAGCTAAACTTAAGAAATTTACAAATTTAATATACCCTTACTGGCAGTATATAGCAATAGAAAAATAGATTATTTCACCATAGTAATAAACATTTTTTTTATATAGGATTTTCCCCCATACACTTTTTCCTGAAAAGTCTTTTCCATGCATGCCCCTCACTTCTTGACATATTTCTCTCCCTCTCATATAATTTTCAAACAGAACAAGGTGACAGATCATAATGCATCAAACCATACACATCCATGATAAAAACAAGCGCCGTCGACATATTGTACTCATTTATATTGTTTTTACCTGGACAGGCTACGTTTTTGGCGCCGCTATAACAGTTACGGCAAAACTGCTGAACTACACCAGCATGCCATGGCTGATTATTTTCCTTCTCTTTACTACAGGCCTCCTCTCTCCCATTCCTTTTCTCATTGTTACCAATAAGAAAAAAACAATCACCAACCGGTACACAAAAAAAATATTCCTCTTCCAGTTCCTTTTCTGGTGCCTCCTCTACTTCATCTGGACCTATAATCTACGGGAGGCACGCGGCATTTCCATGCTCCTTGCCTTTACCAGCCTGGCCTTCTTTATGGCGGTAACAAATTTTCGTCAGACCTTTATTGCAATGGTATTATTTACATTCTGCCAGGTTACAGTCTCTTATATCGCAACTGAAGTAATGAAACAGCCCGGTTCTTTTCATAAAGAACTTTTTCATATTGCCGCCTTTTTTCCCGCACTGGTTGTTTTTTCAATACTCGCGGGGCTGTTCTATCGGCAGCGGCAGGACCTTCACCGGGCACGGGATATAGTCAAGGAACAGGCCGAAGAGCTCAATGCCGCTATTGAAGAAGTTGAGGCAATAAACGAAAACCTGACAGAGACCAACGACCAGCTCCTTACCGCGCAGAGAATTGCCCGCATGGACATGGACATGGCGGTTAATGTTCAAAAAAATTTCCTCCCCTCACTGCCCCCTCACAGCAGAGGGTGGGACACCGCCTTCTACTACCGAGCCATGGCCCATGTCTCAGGGGATTTTTACGACTTTTATACTGATGGAGAAGATCTTAAGGGTGCGGGAATTTTTGATGTATCAGGTCACGGTATCGCCTCAGGGCTTGTAACCATGATTGCCAAGTCTATTATATTCAGAGAATTTTCTGACGGGAAAACAAAAGACCTTGGCAAAATCATGATGGATATCAATGAGGGCCTTGTGCTTGAAATCGGCAGCGTGGATAACTTTCTCACGGGAGTTCTCTTAAGGCTGAAGGGAAAACAGGTTGAGTATGTCAGCGCCGGGCACCCGGAAATTCTTGTCAAAACAAAAGACAACGTGTACACACCACGCCCCGCAGGAGACAAACCTTTCGGCGGGGCCCTGCTGGGGATGAGCACACTCATGGGCCCCTACTACTCAATAAATTTTACCATTGAAAAAGGTGACTGTCTCTTTCTCTACACGGACTGCATTCTCGAAAATAAAACCAGGAAAGATGAACCCTACGGCAGGACAAGACTGCTTAACTCACTGGCAAAGGCAAGGGATGGAACGGCCCAGGAGATACTTGATGACGTTCTCCGTGACTTCTTTGCCTTCTCTGATTCCAAAGAACTCTCTGATGACCTGACGGTCATCACCCTGAAATATTTGCCGGAGTAAGAAAACTAAAGACAGGGGCTCTCTCCCCGGCAGCGTCGACAGAGTATTCCATAACATTCCGGGCAGGCTTCACCCCCTATAAATCTATACCCCGGCGTGTGCACCTCTTTCTCAGGAAGTATGCCGGCACCAGGGGCAGCAGGCTGATGACAGCGGAGACCTGGTAGATGAGGGGAACCGGTACGAAACCCGCCTCACCGTTTACGGTTGTGGGGATGCCGAAATTTTCGATAATGAATGAACCGATGGCGGGGCCGATAATCATGGGCAGCATGACCATGAAGATGAGCCTCACCCCCTGGAACTGCCCCCGCGCGTCAAGGGGCATAAGGTTTCGCACCCAGGCGCCGAGAACAACCATCATCAGGTAGCCGATACTCTTGATGACACCAAAAACAATCAGAAGGGCAAAAGAGCTCACAAAGGAAAAAGCAAACTGCCCCGCAGAGCAGAGAATAAAACCGGCAACGATTACCTGAAAGCCTTTTCCCCGATCGGTGAGAATACCGATGGGAACAGCAAAGAGAATCAGTACCGGCGCGATGAGCCCTGTCAATATGCCCGCCGTTGTCTTGCTTATATGAAGAAAATTATTCAGGTAGATTATCTCATAGGGAAACACCGTTTGAAAAGAGGTGGCGGCAATAACCATGATGAGAAAGACCATGTAGAGTTCTCCATTTTCCCTGATGGTTTCGGGAGAAAAAACGGCAACGAGTTCCCGAAAGTATCCCTTCTGGCTCGAATCCTTTGCAGGCTGCAGGTCAGGCCCCTCACTGAGCATGAATGATCCCGCCAGGCCCATGGTCAGCACCAGGAGGCCCAGTATCAAAAAAAAGACAAAGTAACCGAAACGATCGATGAGAAAACCTGAAATACCCATGCTGAGCATAATGGCAAGAACAGGCATGATGTTCAGGACCCCCTCGACGGTCCCGCGGTTACTCTCATCGGTGATGTCCGTGACCCATGCATTAAAGGAGGCATCATTGGCAGTAGACCCGAAAAAGGTCATGAGTGCGTCAAGGGCAACGACAAGGAGAACGGCCAGTTGTACAGAACGCGCCAGGGCAGAAAGGGGAAAGGCAATAGTTGAGAGGGCCCAGAGAACGTAACCTGCGAGGATAAAGGGTTTTCTCTTCCCCAGCCTGTCACTCAACGTCCCCATCATCAGGGTCGTCACCGTGGCGACAATGGCGCTCACCGCCACCATGACCGCAATCGGTTTCGAACTGGGGGTGATCTTATCAAAGACAAAGGTGTTGAACCATGAATTCTCAACGTTCCAGGCGATCTGGCCGCTCAGGCCCAGGAGCAGAATAATAATCCAGTTGCGCCTTCCCAGGGGTGTGGCCTTTATCTTTTTCATGTCATTTTACCCTTTCCCTGAATTCAGCGTAAATTTCTTCGTTCAGGCTCCTGATAGTTTCTTCTTTTATTTTCAGGATTTTCCTGTCATAGGTATAGAAGCCGTTCGTCTCTATTTCAACATCAGAAAACTGGGTGTAGACCGCGGCGCTGAGCCCCTTTTTGATCAGGGGAATAAGCTGGGAGCGCATCAGTTTCGTATATGATTTTTCCAGCTCTGCAATGTTCTTTTCTTTTTTATAGGCAAAGATATCCTTCCCCGACCAGATGTGTCCCTCGCAGTTGAAGTTATACCCACCGTACTCGGATATCATGTATATCCTCTCATCTCTGCGCGGCTTTTTCAGGCCAATCACGTAGGTGTGAAGGCTCTGAAAATCCCCCGCCCCCTGATCGAACCAGCCGGAAACATAGTCCACCAGCCGGGAGGGGTCTTTTCGTTTCACCTCGTCGCCGATGCGGGTCGAATCGTACTGTCCCCATGATTCATTAAAAACCACCCAGACCCCTATGGACGGCACATTGTAGAGGTGATCCATCATTCCATAAACTACTCCCGCGAAACCATTTCCCGCCTCAGGGGCCTCCCGCCATGCCCGGCGGTGCGCCTTTGGTGTCGTGTCCGGGGCGCGCCTCTTTCCCAGCACCGCCAGGACGGTGCGCAGGTCACCGGCCATGTTGCTTCCCCCTGAGATCATGTCCTGGATAACGATGAGTCCTGCCCTGTCAGCGTGATAGTACCAGCGGCGCGGTGCCACCTTGATATGCTTGCGCGTCATGTTGAAACCGAACTGTTTCGTCTTTTCTATATCGAAGATGATGGCCTCCTCGCAGGGGGGCGTAAGGCCGCCATCGGGCCAGTACCCCTGGTCAAGGGGGCCGTGGAGAAAAAGCGGTTCACTGTTGAGACAGAACCGCATGTGTCCCGCCCCGTCACGGGCGGTGGAGAAACTGCGCAGGGCGCAGTAACCGGTCACCCTGTCGGCACCCCTTTCCTCACTGGCAAGCATGATCTCCAGGTCATAGAGAAAGGGGTCTTCAGGCGACCAGGGCCGGGGGTTTTCGATTTGCAGGAAGTGTTCCTCCCCTGACCTGCCCCGGCATGAGGCGATCTTTTTACTTCCCCCCATGATACTGATCTCCACCTCGGCCGGTTTCTCTGTGGCAGCATTTATAATGAATCCCCCCCTTTCCAGTGAAGGGGTCACACGGTAGTCTATGATATGGTTATCTTCAGGTACCGGCTCGAGCCAGACCGTCTGCCAGATACCGCTGGTGGCGGTGTAGTAGATTTTTTCTGGTTCGAGAACCTGCTTGCCCCTCTGCTGCCAGAGAGTATCCGTAGGGTCATACACTGCCACCAGGATGTCATTCTCCCCCGGCTGCAGCAGTCCGGTAATATCAAAGCTGAAGGGAAGATACCCTCCCCGGTGCTCCCCTGCGGCCCTGCCATTGATAAAACAGGTACACTCCCAGTCAACGGCCTCGAAATTAAGCAGTACTCTTCTGCCTCTCCATTCAGGGGGAAGTTTAAACACGCGGCGGTACCAGAGCCGCTCGTCAGGGCTCAGAGCCCTCATGACACCTGAAAGAGGGGTCTCGATGGCAAAGGGAACCAGTATCTTCCCTTCAAAAGCAGCGGGCCCTGAGGCATCCTTTTCCGTGATGGCGTAGTCCCACAAACCGTTGAGATTAAACCACTCATCACGGCACAACTGGGGCCGCGGATACCTGGGGAGAACATTTTCGGGATCAATTTTTTCCGCCCATTCAGTCATCAAAGGGCCGGCTGCAGGTGACCACTCTTTCATGAAACACCTCTCATTGTTCACGCTGATAAGAAACTTTCTATTGTTTTCACTTTCTGTCAATCGTTAAAAATTAAGGTCGTCCCCTCCCACGGGGCCCCGAGTATGCCAGGTAATCAAGTGAAATACAACTGCGGAAAGAGGCGGGAAAAAACCATGCTCTCTCAGAAAGACTGCTTTCTTATTGCCTCAAGGGCCGTTTCTTTTTCATTGAGCATGTAATCTCTCATGACATTTCCGCCCCCCCCGGCATCACGGTTGTTCATGCATTCAGTAAGACGGCGAAAATATTCCGCGTTTTCCCTGAGACAGCGGGTCTGCCTGATGAGAGAGACATAGTGGATGCGTCTCATGGCAGGGAGAAGGTCAATAATGATCTGTCTCAGTATGGGGTTATCCGAGGCGGAGAGTCCCACGGCAGAATACTCGTAGACAGCAGCATAGTAGGCAGTCACGTCTTCTGCCTCGGCGGTTTTAATAATTTTTTCAACGATACTGCGCATGGCACGGCGATGATCCTCATCGCACTCAAGAATTCACCTGCGGACAAAGGCAATGTAGAGTTCCCTGAGCACATCGAAAACAGACTCGATATGTTTTTCATCGAGCAGGGTGACCCGGGCCCCCCTGCGGGGGAAGAGTTCAACCAGCCAGTGTCTCTCCAGTTTTCTCAGGGCATCACGTACCGGGCCGCGGCTGACGCCCATCTCTTCGGCAAGGGCGCTTTCAAGGATGCGCTGTCCCGGCTTCAGGTCCAGTGTGATAATTCTCTCTTCAATAAAACTGGTAACCTGCTCTACGATATTTTCAGGTGACTTTAGTGCCATGTCCTATGTCCTGCCCGGAATTGTTAAAAGTCAACAATTAATCCAAAATATTAATTACCGTCCAGCCGGTTTTTATCTTGACATAATAGTCTGTTTTTGTTAATTGTTAACAATCTACAAAAATAAAACTAAACTTAAGGATAACAATGAATAAAACAGCATGGAAACCGGAACCTGAAATAGACTTTCTCCTCGCCCCCTATGAAAAAATCGGCATCATCAGCTGCGGCACCTGCGCCAACCTCAGCTACACCGGGGGCAAAACCGGCATCAGGCACCTCAAAGCCTGGCTGAAGAAACACAACAAGAAGGCCGTCTTCGCCCGGGTCATACTTGCCTGCTGCCCCGAAGAGATCATGCGCCAGACCCTGAACCAGAACAGGCGGGCCCTTGCCCGCTGTGACGCCCTGGTGGTCCTTGCCTGTGCAGGTGGAATAAAGGCAGCCTTCAGTTGCCGCCCCGGCATTCCCGTCATAAATGTACTCGATTCAGTAGGAAGCGCCGTCGTTGCATGCTCTGACCCTGTACTGGCCCGCAGCCTCTGCCGCAGCTGCGGGAACTGTGTCATCACCCATACCGCGGGGATATGTCCCCTCTCCTCATGCCCGGCGCGAACAAAGTATGGCCCCTGCAAAAACTATCCAGGCGACGGCGCCCCCTGCGTCATCGACCCGTCGCATGAATGCGTCTGGACCGAAATTATTGCCCGCGGGGGAGACCTCAACACACTTGAAAAAATAAAGGAACTGCATAAAGCCCCCCACCCCCGCTGTGAAACAGAAACAGAGAAACCCCTTTCACCGAAGGGCAAAAAATTTTTCGGATGGCACGCCGCCCGCATACAGGGCCTTGAAAGGGTCATCCGCTATTTCAGATAAAAAAAATCAGGAAAAAGGAGCTTACCATGTCCTACACAGAAAATGCCGACTGGAGCCGCTGCACTGACTGCGGCGAGTGTCTCATGAGATGCCCCGTTATGAAAATGGAAAAAGAAGAGGCCCGGCGGGAAATAAACCTGCTTCGCACAACGGGAGAACCGAAACGGATCTTCGATGAATGTACCTTCTGTTTCAATTGCAACAGCTACTGCCCCGAGGGCCTGCGCCCCCATGAACTGATCCTTGAAAAAATAACAGGGGCGCGCAAAAAAAAGGGAAAGGTCTCCGCCATACTTCCCTATCTTTTCAACGGCATGGAACAATCCATGTGGAAAGAAATCTACCATATGCTCACCCCTGAAGAAAATGCAATCCTCGATAAATGGTCAGAGATGCCGCCGCCGTCAAAGGAAATACTCTGGGTGGGATGTATCGGGCGCATCAGCTGCACCGATATCGACAACTCCCGGGTCCTTGCGGAGCTGCCCAAGTTCGGGCCACGCGAGCTCTGCTGCGGAGAACTTGCCTACCGCCTCGGTTCATGGGAGGCCTACAGCGCCACCATCGAAAAGACCCTGAAGGTTTTCGAAAAACTCAAAATCCAGCGAATGGTATGTTACTGTGGTTCATGCTACAACTACCTTTCCAATATTCTCACCAATGTTTACGGCAGGGACCTTCCCTTTGAACTGATCTCACTCTACGAGTGGCTCGATGAAAAGGTAAAGGGGGGAAGTTTAAAGCCCGTGGTGCCCATGGAGCTTGACACGGCCATGCATGAATCATGCTACATCACGGAACTGGGCGAAGGCTTTGCAGGAAGTTTACGCCATCTCTACGAGAACGCGGGAGCGACAATCCGTGAACTTCCCCACTGCGGCAGTGACAACCTCTCCTGCGGCGCCGTATCGGTATTGCGTACCCTGAACCTGAACAAAAGTCTCTTTAAAGAACAGCGCAGAAAATTCAGGGAAGTCAAAAGCACCGGCGTAAAGGAAGTCGCACTCAACTGCCCGGGATGCTTCATCACCCTTTCATTTACCCACCGCCTGGCGGGAGTAAAACTTCACTATATGCCCGAAAAGCTGCTCGAAACTTATGGCGATACCATAACGCGGCCCCTGGCAAAAAGGATCAACCTCTTTGTGCGGGCATTCCTTAAACGCCCGGGACTGGTTTTCAAAAAGGTCGAAGCAGATATCTCGCCAGAGACACCGGCAGATATACCCAACTGAAAAAACAACTTCCCCGGCAGGGACACCCCTGCCGGGACAAAACCCGCATCAGTAAAGCGGATAAAAACAGAAACATAACAAAAACATAAAATCAGGAGAAAAAAATGAAGAAAACTTCAGCAGTTTCGATTCTACTGGTCTCTCTTGTTTTATTCCCGGGAATGGTTATTTCACAGCAAAAATGGCAACTCCACAAGGAAAGCGATGGCATTAAAAGCTACACACGAAAGGTTCCGGGATCATCCTTCTATGAATGCATGGGTAAAACCATTATCAATGCAGAAATAGAAAGGGTGGCTGAAATGATCAGGGACATACCAACCTATCCACGATGGTTTGCTCGCTGCAAAGAGATCAGGCTGCTTAAAAAATTCTCACCCGACAACATGTTTATCTACTTCGTCTATGACGCCCCCTGGCCAGTGAAAGACCGAGACCTGGTGGTAAAAACCAGGGTCAAACGCCACTGGCAGCAGGGCCGCGCACAAATCACTGTGAACCCCCACCCCGCATACCCCTTCCCGCGCAATGACAATTACATACGCATCACCAGTCTCAGCATCGAGTTTACCCTTACGTATATTTCACGAAAAAAGACACACATCACCATGATCTTCAAGGTCGACCCTGCTGGCAGTGTACCGGCATCCCTGGCAAACATCGTAACACGCAACCATCCCCTGAAAACACTGCGGGGCATGAAAAAAACAATCAACAGTAAACGCTATTACATGCTGGCAGAGAAATCAATAGACAGGGAACCGGTAGAAAAATTTCTCGCCGGGAAAAAGCGTATAGGTGATAAGCTGGTGGATATCAGTGAAAGTACCGGGTCAGCCGATTTGAAAAAATGAAATTTTTTCTTTTAATTTACCGGTGCGCATGGTGAGTTCATCAAGGCGGCGCAGAATATCATCAGAACCATGGGCAATATTCTGTGTCGATTCCATAACTGAAGTAATCGCGGATGCAACATATTCAAGGGAGGCTTCCTGTTCGGTGGTGGCCTCCTTGATTATTTCTGAATCCTTGTGAAAATTCTCTGTCCGTTTTTGTATCTCCCTGTTAAGATTCTTATCCTTTTGCGCCAGGGAAGCAACCGTTTCGAGCACTCTTTCCATTTCTGTTAGATTCTGAAAAAACAGGCCCGCCACCCTGCCCGTCTCCCTGAGATGCTTCATCGCATCATGAATTTCGCCATTATGTTTCACAAGATGTTCTTCTATGTGACGCGTATTCTCTCCGGTAATGACTGAAAGCTTTCCAATTTCGTCGGCAACAACGGCAAAGCCCTTTCCCGCTTCTCCCGATCTTGCCGCCTCGATAGCTGCGTTCAGGGAAAGAAGATTGACCTTGTCAGCGATATCATCGATCATTGAGAGAGATTCCACCGCCATGTCAGAACTGGAAACCGCCTCTTCAATTTTTTTCAAAGACCCCTCGATATGTTCTGCAATAACAGATGTGAAGCCATTAAGGGTTTCTTTAATTTTCATTGCCCCCGCCACGGTTTCTTCCGTGGCAGAAACCATTTCGTAGAGTTTCTCCGTATCCCGGTTCAGACACTCAGTTGATAACGTCTGTTCCTCCGCCAGTCCATGAATGCGGGAACTCTCAGCAGCGATTTCTTCCGCAGTAGAAGAGATTGTCTCGAAAGACCCCGCCTGGTTGTGAGTTTCGGCTGAAAAACCTTCAACAGTTTTTGAAATTTCCGAGACATCATCAATAAGACTGCTGATCGCCCCTGAAACATCCTCAACGACATCCCTCAGGTTCGCCTGCAACCCCTTGAGAGCATTTACCATTGTTCCGATTTCATCACGCCTTTCAGGAACAAGCTGAAGAAGCAGGTTACCCTGCATAATGGCCCGTGATGTTGATGTCGCTCTCTCAAGCTGTTGAATCACCCTGGTAATAAAAGAAACAACACAGAAATATATAATTCCGATGCAGACAGGTGCCAGGATAATGATCTTTGTCACCACCTCGAGGGGGGAAAGACTGTTAAACTGTATCAAAGAATACACAGAGAGGATAACCATACTCCCGACACAGGAAACCGGCACCAGGACAATAATCAAAACCTGCCTTTTGAGACTGAAGTCAACTCTCTCTCCTGTGGGAACATCAGCAGCAGCCGCTTCACTATCCTGGATTATCTGAAGTACGAAAGGCAGGGCGCAGAGCCAGATTGAAAAAAAACCGGCAGCAGCGGCAAGAATTATTCTCATTAAATTCTGGCAGGGGATAACCACTGAAACAAAAGGAATTATCAGGCTTTGAAAAAACAGAAATAAAAAGAGATCCCGCCTGAGACGGTAAAGGTGCCGGCCCGGGGAAAGACTTTCTTTTTCGAGGCAGCTGCCGGCATTCACGGCCGCATACAGCTTCATAATTCGCCGCCTGATTAAAAAGAAACCGGCGCCATAGAAACCCACTGCAGTGACAGCCAGCAGGGGGCTGGCTACAATCCTTTTGAAAATCACAAAATCAACAATACTGAGAAAGTTAAGGAGAAAGAACCATAAAGCAAGGGGAACCAGCAAAATTGCCAGCAGGAAAAAGGCGGTTTTTCTTATCAGTGTATCCGGCAAAACATTACTGTTCTCAGGGGAAAGGGAATTCATCAACCTGCACCATACCATCTGTTTTACAGATATTAGTCCTGAGTATATTTGAATTGTCAAGGCAGAACACGGCCATATTCTTCTTACTCAGCACAAATGATTACACATAACGAAGTTTTTAATGTATATTTCTATTTTTAATATACAGGTGGTACATGTATCAGGTTCAATTACTCTTCCCTTCTGGATATTCTCTAAAAACCGTATTTATACTTGAAAAAAATACGGTTGGGATATAAAATTTTATTGCATTATAATCGCCGCTCAAATATATCGATAACGATATTATATGCAGGAGAAAACCATGCTCGAAGGATTCACTGCCACCGGGGTACACTGGATTGATATCGCCCTGATTATTCTCTACCTGGCCGGTATCACAATCTTTGGTTTTTATTTCAGCAAAAGGGTAAAATCCTCTGCAGATTATTTTATCGCGGGCCGGTCACTCCCCTGGTGGATCATCGGCATGTCAATCATCGGGACCAATATCGGCTCCAATGACTATGTTGGCGCCGCAGGCAATGCCTTTAAAATCGGCATTGCCCAGGCAAATTTCGAATGGATCGGCGCCATTCCCGCAATGATACTCTCGGCCTTCATATTCATCCCCTTCTACTGGCGCGCCGGTGTTTTTTCCATACCTGAATATCTTGGCAAAAGATACAACGACGCGGTCCGGGTCATCGCCGCAGTAGTACTCTCCCTCTTTTCAATTATCATCGTGGGGGTCTTTCTCTGGGCCACGGCACTGATGCTGAAAACATACCTGGGATGGCCCATCTGGTTCAGCATACTGATTACCGCCACGGTAGTTGGATTTTATACCATAAGCGGGGGACTCGGGGCTGTGGCCATTACTGACTCCATTCAACTCGTCATCATGTTCACCGGGGCCATTGCCGTTGCCATTATCGGAATCGACAGGGTTGGCGGTCTGGATGCCCTGATCTCCACCCTGCAGAGAGACTACCCGCAACACCTTAAGGCCTTTCTCCCCGCAGATCATCCGTCCTTTCCATGGCCGGGGGTCATCCTTGGCCTGGGTTTCGTTCTCTCCCCCGCCTACTGGTGCGCCAACCAGGCAGTACTGCAACGTACCATGGGGGCACGCAGCGAGTGGGACGGCCGTGCCAGCATGATTCTTGCCGCCATGGCGAAAACCTTTGTCCCCTTCCTGATCATACTGCCCGGTTTTCTTGCCCTGATTATGGCGGGAGACAAACTGGGCCATGCCGACCAGGCCCTTCCCTGGGTGATACGGCATATCCTTCCCCCGGGACTCTCCGGTATCATGTTCGTCGCCTTTATAGCCGCCCTGCAGTCGTCAATTGACAGTACCATGAATTCCACGTCTGTCATGATCACCCGCGACATTATAGGGGTCATAAAAAAATTCCCCCTTGATGACATCACTGAACTCAGGCTGGGAAAAATATTTACCTTTATTGTTCTCATTATCGGTGTCGTCCTTGCACCTTTAACGGCACGCTTTGAGGGGATCTATGTCTTTGTCCAGTATACCCTCTCTCTCTTTCAGGGGCCCATCTTTGCCCTT
>CAZHNW010000052.1:17678-28971 GCA_964534225.1 uncultured Leptospirales bacterium
GGCCTGGCCTTTGCCGCCATACTCGGGGCTGTGTCACTCAACATGCTCTATATCGCCTTCTGGAGCTTCATCTTTTCACTGGGGGTCATCTTCAGTGTAAGCCTGTTTACCGACGGCAAAGATGATGACGAACTTAAAAACCTCACCTATGCAACAACCGTAAAGGAGTCCCGGCATGAATGAATTTCTGCAAGGCCTGCCCCTCTGGAGTGCAAAAATCGGCAGCCTCATCATCTTTGGTATTGTCCTGGTTGTTGTCTGGCGCGTCCCGCGCAGTTTCATCTTCAACGGCGCACCTGACACATCCCGATGGCGAGACCTGCGCGTCTGGGCGACACTGCTCATAGCCCTGCAGCTCTTAATCTATACAGTTTTTTAGGGGGAAGTCAATGAAACAGCGCATCATCCGCATACTCATCGTTGTCGTGGCACTTATTTTTATTATCCTTGCCGGGGGAGGGTACTACTTTTCAGGGCAGGTCATCGCGCCAAAACCGTGGGGCTATGAAAAGACATGGAAAACAGAAATAAAACTCGGCAAAATCGTAAAGGAACAATGGGACGCGTGGCAGAAAGAAGAAGTCTACATCACCACACCTGACGGCATCCGTCTGCACGGCTTCTACTTCCCCCTTAAAAAATCAAAAAAATCTGTCATCATCATTCACGGGCACAACTACTCCCTTTTCGGTTCGGGGAAGTATATCCCCCTCTTTAGAAAACGCGGTTTCAACACCCTCATCTTTGACAACCGCTCCAACGGAAAAAGCGGCGGTGAATATTCAACCTTCGGCTATTATGAAAAAAACGACGTCAGGGCCTGGATCAACTGGTTGATAAAGAAAACAGGGCCTGACACCCTCATCGGCCTTCACGGCGAATCAATGGGTGCCTCGGTTGCCCTCTTAACCGCAGCAGAAGATAAACGCGTCGCCTTTGTCGTATCGGACTGCGCCTTCTCAGATCTCCCGGCACTTTTAAAGCTGAGAATGAAACTCGATTTCGGCCTTATCCCCTTCCCCCTTTACCACGCCGCAAGTCTCTGCAGCAGGCTGAGGGGGGCCATGTTCTTTGGTGACGTTTCACCCCGCAGTGTCGCAGGTAAAATCAGCATACCCGTTTTCTTTGTACATGGAGAGAAAGACGACTTCGTTCCCCCCGTCATGGCACGGCAACTCTACAGGGCGAAAAAAACAGGGATAAAAAAACTCTACATAGCCCCCGGGGCGAAGCATGCCATGAGTTACTGGAAAAATCGCGCTGAATATGACAGGCTCCTGGGAAAATTTCTCAGGGAAGGGAAAATTCAAAAGCAGTAATAAATTTTATTTAAATTTGCTTTGCAAAAATGATACTACCTGTGTTATAAAAATATAAAGCCTTTGTCTATTTTATTTTAATACAGGAAACATATACCTTGAAAAAACTCTTTATTAATATTTTATGCCTGCTCTTCCTCATATTTTTTGTTTTACCTGCCGGCGCAAAAGCTGTGCACCACGCGTCCTGGCAGGACATTCACTCATCATGGTACTTCATCCCGGGCTCCGAAGTTCCCACCCGGGAGAAATTCGAAAAGCATAAAAAGCAAACTTCTCCCCGCAGTCTCTTTACAATAGATACTTCAAAAAGAGGATGGCTTGCAAAAAATCTTTCCCTGACCATACAAGATGAAACCATTTATTTTCTCTTTCGCAGCAGTGCAGAAAAAATTACTGCATACCTGGACAATAAAAAACTGTCACCCGTCGATAAAACCGGAGACCGTTTCATCTTCAAAGTAAAAAAACCAGGCAGAAAAAAAATCTCCTCATGACCATAGACTGTACCGATGAAAGCAGACTCCCCCTGCGGGGATTGATCGCAGGCGGAGCCGCTTCCCTGCCCCGCCTTGAAAGTGGGAGCCTGCTGCTCGACGAAAAAAAAATAAAAGAAAAAGGATACCTTGACCTGACAGGCCCTGTTGACATCCAGCACCTGGACGAAAAAGAATACAATCTCTATAAAAATGATCCCGGCGCATTTACCTTCTCTCCTGAAAAGTCACATACCGTGGTGGTCCCCACTCTTGCACGCGACATTATACCCGCCCCCTTTGAGGGCCATATTATATATCGCCTGCAGATAAATATTCCATCCCCCCTGACGCGGCCCCTCTCGCTGGTCATTGAAACAATAGAAGGTCCTGACAATCTCTTCATTAACGGCAAACCTGCAGGGAAAACAGGGCAGCCCCGCAACAGGTCAGCTGTTTACTACGACCGCAAACGGATATACCCCCTCCCCCTTAACATGCTGAAATCCGGCGAAACCAACACAATAACTATTGCAGCTCACCCATGGGGAGAAAACTGCATCGGCATCATCACCGATGAAGAATTCCGCATTGCACCGACATCAGATGAAATAAAAAATTTTACTCTTACCGAAATAAAAAAAATCATACTCATTTCACTCTACATGATCGTGGGCCTCTACTTCCTGTTCCTTTTCCTGAGGGATATAAAGTACCGTGAGTACCTTTTCTTCTTTCTCTTTACCTTTGCTCTTTCAGGATATTTCTTTCTGCGCACACAGACCAAGTACCTGGTATTCGATGATTTTTTTATTCTGAAAAAAATTGAATATGTCCTTCTTTTTCTCACGATCCCCCTGGCGACAATCTTTGTACGTTTCTTTTTCCAGTCAGTGGGAACAGTGATGGAAAAACTGCTGCGCATACTGGTCTACCTCGACATTGCCCTGATCGCGGGGCTTACTGCCATTCCCCTCTTCTCTGGAGACTTTAATCTCTGGAGCAGCTCCCTCGGCTATCTCTTTGCCGCATGGATCATCCCTGTAGGGTACATAATCTACCTGGTACTGCGGGAAGTGACACGCTACTTTATAAAGATAACTCACCGAAGTGATATTGAGGGAAGTGACTGGATCCAAAAAACTGAAAAAAAACGAAACCTTACTACACAGAGATGGAGTAAACTTATTTCCCCGTTCCCGGCATTCCTGAGAAAATCCCTTGGACTGCAACACCGCCCCTTCACGGAAATAGTCAGGACCGCCACACCGGAGTCTCTCTATATCTTTGCCGGAATATTTCTCATGCTCGGTGCAATGGTCAATGATGCAATGATCTCTGAATTCTCCCGTGAGGGACAGCGTATAATGCCCTATGCAACACTTATTTTTATCCTGGGCATTGCCGCAATTATGGTACAGAGAGTACACAATCTGAACCGCAGTGTTGAAACACTCAACAGGGACCTTCATCATTCAATTGAGATTTCACAAAAACGGTCTGAATACCTTGAAGGAATGATCACGGCAATCTATGAAACAACGGGAGAACTTGCCGAAATAAGCCATGAAATGAAAAATATAGGAGACAGGTTCTCCCTTATTTCTCATGAACAGGTTACCTCGAGCGAAGAAATGGCTGCCGCCTTTGAAGAACTCACATCATCCACTGAATCTATCAGCAATTCAGCCTCAGAACAGGCCTCAGAGGGCAAAAACACGAAACAGCTGGTAGAAGTATTAAAAGAAACACAGGAATATGTCCGCCAGATGAGTGCCACCGTTCTGGAAAAAATCGGCCATATCTCTGAATCCAAAGAAGACACTATCAGCAACCTCCAGAGAATGATTGATAAAATGCAGATAATCAACCTGGGGGGCAAAACCATCAGTGATTTCATTACAATGATCGATGACATCACTGAAAAGATCAACCTTCTCTCCCTCAATGCCGCCATTGAGGCAGCCCGTGCAGGAGAACATGGAAGGGGTTTTGCAGTGGTAGCCGATGAAATAAGCAAACTCGCTTCAGCAACGGCTGACAACTCTCGCGAGATAACCACCCAGATAGCAAGTATAACAAGAGACATCAGTGAAGGCATGGAACTGGTGGAAATTACCAGGAAATCGAACGATAATGTTTTTACCCTCCTCGATGAAATCAACGCCAGCATAGACGCGGTTGAACAGATAATGGATAACCACGCCGCCGCCATCGAAAACGTGGTAAAACAGTCAGGCATCATAGACTCTCTCAGTTCAGGTATTGCCCGTTCTACTGAAGAACAGAGAACATCAATGATGGAGAGTACGAAAAATGTTGAAAGGCTTGCTGAAATGGCGCAGGAAGTTCACCTGTCCGGAAAAAAAATTAATGATTTCACCAGCCGTATCAAGAATAAATCAGAATCCCTTATAGCCCTGATCAAAGAAACGGAAGAGTGACTTCCCCAATCAAAAACACCGCAGTTGCCGCCCCCGGGGTAGAGATGAAAAAATTTTCTTCTGGACAAAGCGCGCCGGCAATTTTTCATTGAAATCGGGACGATTTCGTCTACACTGATCATACCGGTAACTGCAATGAAGAAAACACCCATACAGGTCACCATTCATGAACTCGAAGACATCCTCGAAAAATATCTCAAGGGCGTACCGGGGCTCAACTACGCCTTAAAGATACTGGGCCACCCCGGCGTAGGCAAATCAGCCATTGTCAAAGAAGTTGCCGCGAAGATGAACTACCACTTCATTGACACCCGCCTCGCCTTTAAGGAAAACATCGACCTGGGGGGATATCCCGTGCCGGATCATGAGGCGCGGCGCATGATCTACTACCGCCCCCATTTCATTCCCCCCGAAACCGTCCCTGACGACAGGGAAGGAATACTCTGGTTCCTTGACGAGTCAAACCGTGCACACCCCACGGTCATACAGACGCTCTTTCAGATCATTACCGAGGGCTCCTGCGGTGAACACCGCCTTCCCCCTGATACCGCCGTGGTCCTTGCAGGCAACCTGGGTGAAGAAGACTCTACTACC
Organism: uncultured Leptospirales bacterium; assembly: GCA_964534225.1. Classification (GTDB taxonomy): domain Bacteria; phylum Spirochaetota; class UBA4802; order UBA4802; family UBA5550; genus CAZHNW01. The sequence continues at coordinate 22,512 of CAZHNW010000052.1, forward strand.
ATAACAGAATTCGATGACTCAGCCCTTGACGGGCGCCTCGCCATTTTTCACCTGAAACCGGCGGTAGACGACTGGCTCCGCTGGGCGGAAACAACAGTGATACACCCTTCCATCATCCGTTACATTACCCTCTATCCCGAAAAACTCTGGAACGAGGAACTGGTAAACCCCAATCCCCGTGGCTGGCACCAGATATCAGAGGCGATACAGAAATCATTCAAGCTCGATACCGAAAAAGAACTGCGCGCTCACCTGGTGGAAAACCGTGGCGGTTCACTGGAAAAAATGATACTCTCACTGGCAGGGAAAATTGCAGGCCACGATTTCATCATGCAGGTAACGGCACCGCGGGAAATTACGACTGAGGATATTCTGGCAGGAAGTTCAAAAAAAATCAGTCTCATGGAAAAAGGCACCATCCCCGCTGAAGACCTTCTCTGGTCAATATACGGGGCCATCAGCCACATGAAACAGATACGCCAGTCCCGGCCACAGGGTGCCCCTGACGAGACAGAAAAAAAAGAACTCCTGCACCTTCTTCATTTCATTGCACTCGCCCGGGCAGACATGCGCATCTCCTTCTTTCACCACCTGGTAAAAGAATACGGCTGTCTTTCCATGATACCTGAAGTTATAAAGGCCAGCGGTGATGAAAAACTGGAGGCATTTCTAAAATCGATCTTTGATGAACTCGTGGCAGGCTGAGAAAAAAATTATTTCTTTTCACCCTTTTTCAGGTCTTTTTTCTTTTTTTCTTTCTTTTCAGGCTTAAACCCCTGCTCGAGGAGCATCCCCTCTACCCGGTCCAGGGACTTACCCTTCTGTAAGAGTTTACCATTAACAACAATGGCAGGCACTTCGTTTATGTTGTAATAATTTTTTATCAGTCGTACAACACTGTTGCCCTCGAGCACCGGTATGGCAAAAATCCAGATTTTACTGCCGTAACTGCGGTGTACCCGGTTGAGCACCGTCCGGTAGGCAATACATTCTGTACAATCAGGGGGATAGAGAAAAAGTATATAGGGGGCCCTGCGCCCGTTGTTTCTTCTGATAAAATCCGCCCAGGCATTGGCCGCAAGGATGACCCATTCACGGCTGACGCGATTAAAGGCCGCCTGGTTTCTTTCAGAACCGGCAAGCTTGGAAATATATGTACCGGTATTATAAATGGTATCAGAAGCACTCTGCAGGTACTGCTCAATATTTTTTCTGCCCTGTCTCTGTCTTACGTTCCTTTTATAGAGAGCCTTCATGGAGAGGATAAAACGGGCTTCATCGATGCTACTGCGCAGACGGTTCAGGTCACTGTTTATGCCGTCCATCTTTTTTTCGTAGATAACCTGGCTGAAAAAAACAGAAAAAAACATAATAGCAAGGGTAACAGCCAGTGCCTTGTATATAAGATTTTTATTTTCCGCGTTCATTAGCGCCACCTGATACTGTATTTAGTCGTCTGCAGTACCAGGGCTGAAGCCCAGAAAAAAATCATCACGGGATTATAAATAAAGGGAGTCAATCCAAGAAAAAAGATATACCGCAGGGAAAACCTTTCCCGGCTTTCACGAAAACCGAAACCATTAACGAGAATAAAAGTCCCCAGAACCGCGACAAAAAGCAGAAGGTGATGAAGAGAAAGAAGAACAGGATTGTTTGCCATGTTTTCAAAAAGCTGGGAAATTTCAGGATACTGACCTGTCATAAATATCCAGTAAAGCTGCATACCCTGTTTCGCCAGGAAAAGTGCGGTAATGTAAAGGAGATACATAATAATAAAGGCAACCATGGCAATCATCAATGTTGCCGTGGGGAAGATAAACATACTGAACATTCCATAACGCCGGTCCATGAACATGTCCCTGTGCATCCAGAAATTGATCAGAGTTCCCCTGTTCCAGCGCATCCTCTGCCAGAAAAGATCCTTCCATGTGGGCATAACCGAGGTAAAGACCTTTGCCTTTCGGGAACCGCGAATCTTGTACCCTGCCTTGCGTATCCTGAAAGTAATTTCCATGTCTTCTGTGGGGGTCATGTCCGCGGGAAGAAAACCACCAATCTCCTCCATAACATCCTTTCGGTACATGCTCAGGGGCCCCCGGGTGATATAAACCGCATCCATGGCATCAAAGGCTATAAGAATAAAGTTCGAATATATATACTCAATATGCTGAAACCACTCTACAATTTTCTTCGGTTTTTTTACCACCAGTTTCGATGTCACCGCACCCACCTCGGGAGAATTAAAATCCTCGGCGACATGATTCAGGGCTTCAGGATCGGGATATGAATCGGCATCAACACATCCCACATAATTATACAGTGACAGGGCAATACCCTGGTTCAGGCTTTCACTTTTTCCCTGTTTGAGATTTCTGTCTTTTCGATACAGCCTGATAAAATCATATTTACGGGTATACCCCTCTACGACCTGAAAACTGTTATCCGTAGAGTTATCATCGATAACGATGACTTCCATTTTTCCCCTGTATGCCTCTTCCATACCAAGCAGAGAATCAAGGGTGCTGGCAATTGTCTCTTCTTCATTCCACATGGGAACAATGATGGACATACCTGGATAATCGACAGTCTCATTCCCGTGGGAACTTTTCTGTTCACGATACGCCAGGATATAAACCAGTGAACAAAAGATAACCACGAAAGCGGAAAAAAGAAAAAAGTAGTCAAAGGCCATTATTTTTCACCTGCTGACAGTAAAGACTCATAATTGCTGTTTCATGCTTCCCGACTACATTAGAGAGGAAACTTTTTCAATAGTTCAGCACAAGCTGGACAAATATTTTTTATATAGTATTATCTGCTCATTATTCAATCATGCTACTAAAATATGAGGGCAGTTTACTGTAAACCATTTTTTTAACAATCCATTAATCACATCTACAGGGAAAATCAACCGAAAAAAGAAAATTTCCCATTGATTTTACAGACTTTTCCCTATACAAATAATATGTAATGTACTATTGTTATACAGTAGATATTCATTACATTATAAATTACTCGACTTTGGCGAAAATTATTAAAATTTACAAAATAAGTCATGCTGAGCGGAGTCGAAGCATGATAATAGTAATAAATCAACTTATTTCAATTTCATTCACCCTTCGACTCCGCTCAGGGTGACAATATTGCTGCATAGAACACTGTATTATATAAGCAAGCTACATCAGATTCTAAAAATCGCCTAAGTCGAGTAAATTAAAGACTGTACAGTTATTTCTTTAATAATTTGAAGCAATCCAGATAAACAGAAACAAAGGAGAAAATAAGGGGCTCAGAGAAAAATAAACAGACGTTCCTTCAAAAAAATACTTTATTACAGTTATCGTATTCCTTCTTAAATAATTATCAAAGGAAGATACAGAAAGTCTTGACCAATAACATTGTTATTTATTAAGCTATTATAAAAAATAAATGAGGCAGTGATAATGGATCAAATAAACTACACGAATAAAGAGATAATACAGATAAGAGGGGCATTCCTTTATATTATCATCCTCGTAGGGGTTGATGTTATCGCCTCAGCATTTCAATTTCTCGCGGGAATTGAAATTGCTGTCATTCTCAAATCCTTTATCCCCTACCTCTTCTGTGCCTTTCTTGCATGGCTTGTCTTCAAACGAAAAAAAAGAAGAGAAAAAACCGCGGTACTTGAATGGACCATCGCCTTTCTTACCAATGCCCTTATAATATACGCAAAATATAATTATGCATCAAACATCGGGTGGCGTTATGCCGCCGAAACGGTACACATGTATGGTATCGCCATGGTTCTCCTGGTGATGCTCCAGTATTTTTATAATCAAATACTCTACCTTACGTTCTTCGCCATTCATGTAATCAACTGGTTCCTCTTCCTGTACCTGGCAAAAACACGGGGAGGCGTTGAACTTCCCTTTGACGCAATCGTGAATGGCCAGCCCCTGCATACAATAATACTCTCGCGTCAGATTTACCTTATACTTATGCTGGCGATCATTGCCTATATCGCATTTCGAAATATCCGTGACATTGACAACTTCGACAAACTCGCCACCAGGCAGAGAAAACGAATCGAAGACCAGGCGGCAAAACAGCTCGAAATGGCACTCTTACTGAAAGAAAAAATGAAAGACCTCTTTGAAAAGCTGAACATTCAAAATGACGAGGTAAAAGTTTTCAACAACAGCCTCCAGAGCCAGGCGGCATCATTCGAAGAATTTTCCGCCACCATCGAAGAAATATCAACATCTTCTGAAACCATCGCAGGGGTATCAGAAAACCAGGTTAACGCCAACCAGGAGATGCAGTTTACCATCAACCAGTTCTTTGAAATCAAGGACCAGACAAAGGAAAAACTAAACCAGTCTCTTGACAGCATGGACGGTGTGGTAAAAAAAACAAATATCAGCACGGAAATACTCGAAAAGGTTGAAGAGACTATACTGGCCATTAAGGCACAGAGCGATAAAATCCGTGAAACAATTTCCATCATAGTGGACATTGCCGAACAGATCAACCTCCTCTCTCTCAATGCCAGTATCGAGGCGGCCCGTGCAGGAGACCATGGCAAGGGTTTTGCCGTTGTTGCCGACGAGGTGGGAAAACTTGCCAACCTGACAGGCGACAGCATCAAGGGCATCGAAGAGGTACTGCGCCAGAGCGAAGAAAAAACAACCGCCGGTGTTGACATCATAAAGCAGGCCTCATCCAACATCAAGGAAATGATCAACCAGATGCTGGCCAGTTCAAAGGAAATCGATGAGCTGCGTGACAACATCTATATCGAAGAAAGATTTCTCAAGGGCATTGAGAAACAGATGGAAGAAAACAACACCCTCTCTAAACAAACCCAGGCGGGTACCGAGGAACAAAAAGACGCCCTTGAAACCACCGCCACCTCACTCGATTCACTCAACGAGGATGTCTCACGCATGGCGGAGGGAATCATGCGCATTTCCGAAACATCACAAAAAATACATGATGACGCCAGGGCAGTCCTTGACATGTCAGAAGAGGCATTCGGCAGCGGGGAAAAGAAGGACAGCTGATATTGATGAACAAAAAGTGGGAACAGGTCTTAAAGGTTCTCTGGGAAAGAAGCCGGTTCACTTCGTATTTTTACCAGTCGGTTCAGATCAGTGAGAACAATAACTTCCCCACCATTGCCCTGACTGCTGTCTCGTCACGGCTTGTCCTCTATTATAATTCATCATTTATCGAGAATCTCTATTTCGAGCATATACTGGGGCTCATGGTGCACGAAATGTTTCATGTTATCCTGAACCACCGGCACCGCGAAATCCCCGGCGAAGACCCCTTTCTTCAGAACCTCGCCCAGGATATGACCATAAACAGCTACCTTGACAAAAACGATGAGTACTTCTTTTCCCACCAGGGTGACTACATGTGGGACGTACCGGTGCTGCAGCTCCCCCCGGGTTTGCCCATGGTGCCCCGAAAGTTCTACCGTGAAACAGGTAACCATGACCCTTCCTGGGAGGAGGTTTACCGGTGGCTGAAAGACCAGCAGAAAAATGACCTGCCCGAAGTATCCGGCGCAGTATCAGGTTTCGAAGACGAGAACGCCGCAGCGTCGTCGGGGGAAGGAGAGGACGGGGCCCCACCGGGTGTTCCCATGGGAGAAAGGGATAAACTTCCCCCCCGTGAAAAAAACGATACCTGGGAGGGGATTGTTTTTAAAAACAAAGAGGGAGAAGACATGCCCACGGGCTCTCACCTCTTTCGCAACAGCGACCTGCACACCCTGCTTGAAAGCAAAAAGAAACAGATCATCGCCCTTGCCGAAGGCGACTTCATCTGCAAAGAGGAGAGAATGTTCTGCGACATCAGGGGCATCATAGAAAAAATCGAAGAGGTCGACACCACCTCATGGCGGCGGGAGATAAAAAGCATTGTGGATTACTCGTCACAGTCTGATGAGTTCATCTACACATACAGCAGGTTCAACCGCCGCTTCTTCGCGGGGGGGCTCTATGCCCCGGGCCGGGTCTTCAGACACATGGACCACCTTACCGTAGCGGTTGATGTCTCCGCATCGATGGTGACATCCCCCCGGGACCTCGAGGCCGCCTTCGGGGTCATCGAGGCCCTCATGGGGAAATATATCATTCACCTTCTCTGCATCGACGAAGAACTGTTTGTTCCGAGAAAACGGGGCGAAGAGTTTGTCAGGGGGGAAGGTAATGCCCCATACCTCTACCGGCGCGGCGACTGGCAGTACATTCGAACCGGCAGCAGCGGGACCACCTTTTTTGAACCCCTCTTCAACAGCTACATGAAGGGGCACCGGGAAATGCTCATGGTTATCACCGACGGATATGTCTATGATCTCGACCGCCTTGACAGGTACTGCCCCACCCTCTGGGTCATCTCCGAGGAAAGGGAACAGGACTTTGCGCACCCATTCGGGAAGTCGGTACAGATCAGGCACTAAAGTAACTTT
>CAZHNW010000053.1:0-254 GCA_964534225.1 uncultured Leptospirales bacterium
AAGCTGTAGGGAAACTGTAAGAGTACCGCGGCAAGGCGGTTCTCTTCGGCCAGGGGCTGCAGTGCCGCGGCATATTCCGCGGCGGAAGACTTCCAGGTGCGGGGGTCGATTTTGTGGGTCAGGGAACTGTGGGCCTTGATGGAAAAGTCAAGGCCGGGGCCGCTCCGTTTCATGATGCCCCGCAGCTGTTCCGCCGCGGGCATGCGGTAGTAGCTGAAGTTCAGCTCCACCGTGTCGAAGTGCTCGCTGTAGCA
>CAZHNW010000053.1:264-28258 GCA_964534225.1 uncultured Leptospirales bacterium
TCTTCGCGGGGGGTCTCCCCGGGGTAGAAGGTGCCCTTCCAGTCAGGGTAATCGTAGCCTGATGTGCCGATGCGCAGTTCTGTCACGGTGTTTTAACTTCCTTACATAAAATCTGAACCGGTATTTATCCCTTAAAAATATTTGCGGCATACATGCAGTGATGAGAGTTGTCCCCCCGCCGGGGCGGGGGGCACGTCGGGCGGCATAGAGGGATGTCATCATTGACAGTTGTTTCCCCGCCGGGGGGCACGCCATTGCTAATGTATGGTTCCACTAAATACTAAATTCAGGAATAATTACTGAAACAATCATACTAAACATGTGTTGCGTAGTCAATAAAAAATTAATGATGGGGGGAAGTTGAAAGACGCAGGTGGTTTTCCTCCACCGGGACGGTCGAAGAGGAACCGGTGCCGGCCGGGTATGTCGCTAAAGGGGGGGGCAGGAAGTTATTCTTTCGGTGGGGAGGGTGTGGTTGCGGATGCATTGACTTGAATAATATCTTTCTTTTTTGTTTGAATGCAGGGGAGTAAAAAAACTGCCTGGAACAGGGGGTGTTCGCAGGCAGGGTAAGCTGGGAATACATAAAGGTGGAGACTTTATGTAACCGCGGTTATCTTCCTTGGGTTTTCAGATAGACGGAAAGGAGAGGTTTTGTTATGTCTGAATTCTTTGTCCTGTAACGATCTTCGATTTGTTTTCCGAAAGGAAGTTTTCTGCTGCCATGGCGGCACCATAAAGGGATACTGAATAATCCATAACGACATAGACAGGTACGGTTTTCAAGAATTCTCTCATGGCAGCATTGTAACTCTTTTCGAAACAGGTCATAAAATAGCCGGGCAGGAGAAAGGAGTCGACATTTTTAGCGGCGATTCCTCCCGCTATATATACACCTCCTGCGGGAAGAAATATGGCGCTGAAACTTCCTGCCACGTGGCCCAGGATTTTCGCAAAGAGTTTCATGGTTTCACGGCATATGATGCTGCTTCTGCTGTAGGCGGAGATGAGTTCCGCTTTTTTTTCTTCTGGTGCACTGCTGATTGTTTGAAAACCATCATCGTGGGAAAAATTTTTTGTACTTTTTAAAAAGTTAAAAATGTTGACAATGCCTGGCCCTGAAAGAAAGGGCTCGATACCGGGTTTAACCAGAGTATTGTTTGTGACATAATTTTTCAGGCGCGCTGTTTCATCATCGAAGGCGGCAAAGTCAGAATGCCCTCCCTCGGAGGGGAATGGAAGACAGGTTCCTTCATGGGGGACGATGTAGGAGACTCCCAGTCCCGTACCAGGACCAATGACCAGTTTGACCCCCTGCTCCACGGGTGTGCTGGTAGATCCGTCACAGTGAGTCAGGGGAATAATGGAGTTAAGATCATCATGATCAAGAACCGGGATGCCGTGACTGATGGCGATAAAATCATTTATGACAATGGTTTTTATCTTCAGGAAATTTTCGATTTCATCTCCGTCGATATGCCAGTCACAGTTTGTGAGGTGACAGCTGTTGTTTTTTACCGGGCCGGCGGCGGCTATGGAGCAGACTGAAGGGGCTATGTACCGGGGGTCTCTCTCCAGTTGATTGAGGAATAATTCAAGTGAATCAAGAAAATCACATATGCCGCCTGATCCCATCCATCCCCTGGCAAGGATAACAGGGGATGGATTGTTATATCCGACAAGTCCAAAGTTTACATTGGTTCCCCCCGCATCGACAACAAGAGCAGTCTCGCTGAAGTGGTGGTCATTTATCAGCCATTCAGAGTTCATATTGCAGCTCTCCTTCATTGGTTTTTTCTTCTTCTTTTTCGATCACATCAGCTCCTTTGAACCCAAAAAACATAATGTAAATATAACAGAATACAGGCAGAATAAAGGAATACTGTATACCTGTTTTATCTGCCAGGAGTCCTTGAAGAAACGGGATGATCGCCCCGCCTACAATGGCCATACATAGAATGCCTGATCCTTCACTGGTGTGGCGTCCCAGGCTGCGTATGGAGAGACTGAAGATTGTGGGAAACATGATGGAGTTACAAAGGCCCACAAGAAGTATGGCTGTCATGGCTACACTGCCACTGCTGAATATGGTTATCACTACCAGGATGGCGGCGATGGCGGCATTTCCCGTTAGTATGTGGCGGGGATTAAATTTCTGCATGGCAGCGGATCCGATAAAACGTCCCACCATGGCTCCTCCCCAGTACCATGAAACAAGTTTTCCCGCTTCCATTTCTGTTATTCCGCCAATGGTTTTATGACCGAAAAAATTCACGAGAAAACTTCCTATTGCCACCTCTGCCCCTACATAAAGAAAGATGGCAAGGGCTCCCAGTACAAGATGCCTGTATTCCCAGGCGCTTATTTTTATGTTGAGGGATTCAATCTCTTCTTCAGTGAGATTTTCCAGATCGGGTATTTCGTTTTCATTATTTTCTTCGATAGCGGGAAGTTTTAGAAAGGCAAATATGGCAGCGATGATCAGCAGTGTGCCTCCGAGAAAAAGATAGGGAATCTGTACGGCTGAAGCCTGAGCTGCCTGATAAATATCGCGCTGTGCTCCCGTCATTGCTGTTATCTCGCTGGTACCCTTTACTGCTATAGCTAAAATCAGTATGGAACCAAAATAGGGGGCAATGGTTGTCCCAAGTGAATTAAATGCCTGGGTCAGGTTTAACCGGCTGGAAGCAGTTTCTTCTCTTCCAAGGGCTGTTACATAGGGATTGGCAGAAACCTGCAGCAGGGTGATGCCCGATGCAAGTATAAAAAAAGCTGAAAGAAAAAGGGGGTATGACCGGTAACTGGCTGAAGGGTAAAACATAAAGCAGCCGAGACTTGCAATAAAAAGGCCTATGACAATTCCTTTTTTGTAACCTGTTTTCTTTACGATTTTTCCCGAAGGAACAGACATGAGAAAGTAAGCCCCGAAAAAACAGAACTGTACAAGCATTGCCTGGGCATAGTTGAGAGAAAACAGCGCTTTCAGATGGGGAATCAAAATATCGTTGAGGCATGTCAGAAAGCCCCACATGAAAAAGAGAGAAGTAAGTATGGAGAGTTCTCTCGTATATGTTTTTCTATGCTCCGTTATTGATGTGTTTGGTTCGGTGGAGGTAAACATCCTTTTCTCCTTGTTTTTTTAGTCCCTGCTTCAGCATTCACAGGCAGCTGTGAATGCTGAAGTTTTTGTAAAAAGTATTTCGGTTACATGAAATCATAGCGTATCCTGATTCGAAGGCTGTACATATCATTTGTGTACGCATTGGATAAACCGGTGCCTTTGAGTTTCGCTATGCCAGAGGAGAGAACAGTTTTGACTGTCAACCCCTTAAAGGGAAGGCGGTAGAGATAAGAGACAAAGGGCTGAAGATGATCCTTATCATCTCCGTTTTCAGCATCATAGAGGGTGTAGTGGCAGCCGAGTCCGATTGAATTTTTCCAGAAATCTATATCAAAAAAACCACCAAAGCTCATAATGCTGTTTGTCCCTGCTGCGTCCATTGTCCCGTCAGAGTTGAATGAATCAGAGGTGCTCCGAGCAAAGTTAATACCGGTTGTTATATATTGTGAGTTAAACTGGAGACGGGCGCCATAACCAAGGGTCTCGGATTTTCTTTTGTTGTTAGCACCTTTTATTTTTGGGGATTTGTTTAAACGGTATTCCATGCCTGCTACAAATTGAAGTTTCCATAAAGAGAAATCTACTACTGGACGTACTCCGAAAACATTCTCACTGGCGGATTTCTGGCCATATTCTCCCGCAACTTCGAATTTGAGGTTGAAAAGGCCATCACCCTGGATAGGGTGTGTATGAAAAGCTATTTGTCCAACAGCATCATCAGTATGACCCCGGGTAAAGTCTACTTCGTAGAGATTGGGGGCATCGATTGCGCCAGCGTCTTCGTCGGTATAGAGCTCGAGCCCCTGTCCCTTGTGGTATATTTCCCATGCGAGAAAACGACCAATCTGAATGTCCCAGTATTTATTGCCGCACTGGAGGTAGGTGTCAAGGGTGTCAACTTTCGCTCCTTCTTCGTCAACATGAGAGAGAATTTCGGCCCTTGCCTTCAAGAAATAGTTATTTATTTTTTTCTCGTAGTTGACCCCCAGAACGATACGCCCCTGCAGGGATGGATTAATAAAGTCATCTTGATTGTCATGCGCATATTGGATGCTGGGATCCACCCAGAAATAGCCGTCAAAGGAAAAATTCTTAAATTTGTTCCAGGCATTTTTTTCAGGATTTGCAGTGGATGTCGTGACAGTGGGGTTTGCAACATTATCAACAGCCATTGCCGGTATTGATAATCCGGCAATAAAAACAAAGGCAGAAATCAGCAGTATTAAATTTTTTCTGGTTATCATGAGTCTTTCTCCATAATCATAATTTTTGGTTTTTTCGCGGCATAAATTTTGTCACATTCAAAGTTCTGATATGCCGCTGGTTGCTACTTCTTTGAATCAGAAACCTTAAATGTTGCTATTTTCATATTTGGATCATTTCTGTCTGATGATGGTCCAATAAAAACTTCATATTCAACCTTTTCAATGGTCCAGTTTTCGGTTTCTGTGTTATAGTAGGCAAGTTTTTCCGCCGGCACTTCGAGAGTAACAATTTCTGTCGCCCCTGAGGCAATGGTTACTCTTTTGAATGCTTTCAGTTCTTTTATGGGGCGTCCAATAGTGTCGTCTACCCTTGTGTTGGGGTAGGCGATATAGAGTTGAACAATTTCGTCGCCATTATAAGGGCCGTTGTTTGTCACTTCAATAGCTGCGGTAAGAGTGCCATCCTCGGGAACAGTATTGTCATCATTTAATATGTTGATATCCGAGTAGGAAAAAGTGCTGTAGCTCTTGCCATACCCAAAGTAATAACGGGGAGTTATTCCATGTTTTTCAAGATAACGGTATCCATGGTAATATCCGTATATAACATTCATACTGGTATTGTTAAATGCAGGTAAATCTGATTCTTTTCTGGGGAAACTCTGACAGAGCTTTCCGCCTGGATTGACATCACCAAAGAGGATCTTAGCCAGGGCAATACCCCCCTGCATACCTGGATACCATGCCATGATAAGGGCTTTCAGGCTGCCATTACCAATAAAATCTTCAACAATAACGGCGCCGCCACTTTGAAGGACAACGATAACATTTGAGTTTTTCGAAAGAGCGTTATTTACATTGTCTTTGTCATATGCATTGAGTTCAAGACTCGAGCGGTCTTTGTATTCGCCTTCCTCGCCATTGCCACCGCTTCCCATTGATGCAAAGAGGTCATTGGGTACATACCCTGTAACAACGATCACGTAATCTGCATTTGAAATTGCTGTTTCGTTTCCTGAAACAGTGTTATAATGATTGACAGTGATACTCGCGCTCTCTCTGTTTGCAATATATTCAATTCCTTTTGTAATGCTTACCGCATGCCTGTCATAATCAAGCGTTCCCAGGTTGGTTACATCACCGTTTGCATCGAAAGTACAGTCATTGCCAATGGGAACATTGTCATAGGGAGAGACCCAGCTGCTTCCTATATCCCCCGTAAGTATGTTGATATAGAGATTTCCTCCGGCATAACTGCTCTGGTTTCTCAGGAGAAAGGTGTCAGAGTAGCGGCCAACAACAGCAATAGTTTTCCCGTTAAGGGACGTGCGGTTAAGGGGCAGAGTACTGTTTCTGTTTTCGAGAAGAACGATCCCTTTTTCCGCTGCTTCGCGTGCAAGGGACGCATGATCGACTGAAGAGAGGATATCTTCGTCAATTGCATTCTCGTTCCTTTCAACCCCGTCTGATCCCCAGGGGTGATCTGTAACGCCATATTCCAGCTTTTTTATCAGGATCCTGAGTACAGCCTCATCAATAAGGTCTTCTGATACAAGGCCGTTGTTGACAGCGCCTGTCAGGTTCGTACCATAGGCATAGGGGTTTGTGTCTCCCAGTTGCAGGGGGTTACTGAAAGGCATCTCGACATCAAGGCCGGCACGGACAGAATCAACCGTGTCCGTTACCGCGAACCAGTCGGAGATAACATATCCGGTAAAACCCCACTCGCCTTTCAATATATCACGAAGAAGGTATTCATTCATACATGAATATACGCCATTGACGCGGTTGTATGAGCCCATAAAGGAGGCGACATTTGCTTCATCTATGGCCATTTTAAAATGAGGGAGGTAGACCTCGCGCAGTGTCCGTTCGTCGATTACTGCGTTAACTTCTTCCCTTGTGTTTTCGATATTATTAGCCGCGAAATGTTTTACACAGCTCTGTACCCGCCACATCCCTTCAGGGGGGTCTGATTGTACCCCCTTTATGAATGCAACCCCCATTGTTCCCAGGAGAAAACTGTCTTCGCCATATGTTTCCTGGCTGCGGCCATGGCGGGGATTCATAACCTGGTTAATAGTAGGCGCGAGAAGGACATGGGCATCCATGGCGCGCACTTCATCAGCAATGGCTTTACCTATACGGTTTTCCAAATCCGTGTCCCATGATGAAGCCCTCAGGGCTGCGACAGGAAAGGCTGTGGAATTGACCATGGCATTATTCATGGAGCGAGCCCCCCGCGGGCCGTCACGGTAGACCATTTCCGGTATGCCAAGTCGGTTAAAGGATGTTCCATTGGGATCGTACTGGGCCAGGAGGCCATTGATGTAATCCTCCCGGCTCCCGCTCATCTGCTCGATTTTTTCTTCCAGAGTCATCTGGCTCAACAGATCACGGGCTTTTTCTTCCAGCTCATGATCGTCTGTCAGGTGAAATAATATATCTGCACTTGTTCCACAGTTACAGAAAATGAGAACAAGGCAGGAGAGCAGGAGAGCAATTATCGAACTTCTTTTAAAACTTTCTAATTGCATAATTTTTATTCTCCGGTTTTTGCACCCGAACCTCTCCCACCATGTTTTAGAATTTCATATCAGGAAACTGGTGAAAATCTAAATAAAGAGAAATCGGTTTACTGAAGAGGTCCCGGTTTGTTAAAAGTTATCCGCAGTATTAAAAGTGAATACCGTACAGACGGTTCACGGTGCCGCGGACAGTTTTTCTGAATATATAAAAGCAAAAATAAGGAGGGGAATCTTCTGATTCATTGATATATCAGTTATTCAGTTCAGGCAATAACTGATATCAGGGAATGCGGATTGATTAGTTGTTTTCATTGCCGGTTGACATTGCTGTTGTTTCCCAGGCAGAGGTTTTCTTGTGTAATTGTAAAAGAAAAATTTTAAGAATTCAGCTTTCGATATTCTGTAGGGGTGATTTCCATGATCTTTTGAAAGGATCTGTTAAAAGTAGAAATGTTTTCAAAACCTACGGCAAAGGCTATGTCTACGATGTTTTCATCTGTTGCCTGCAGTCTCTGTGCGGCATCTTCGATTCTCAGCCTGTTTATAAAGTCATTGATTTTTTCACCTGTATAGATTTTAAAATAACGTCCCATATTGTCTGGATTGAGGTTAAGCATGGAGGCAAGACCTTCTCGTGATATGGTTGATGTGTAATTATCCTTGAGATATTCGATGGCCTGTTTCATCTTGGTTTCTGTAGTTTCGGATATAGACCAGTGCAGTGTCTGTTTTTCTTCAATTTCGCGTTTCAGTGAAAACTGTTTTTGCATCATTTCTGCTTTTCTATTATTACGAATAAGAAATATTATTAATATTCCCATTAATCCAGTCAATATGGAATATATTGTCAGGTTCTTCTGCCTGTGTTTTTCTCTTTTCGTTTCAGCACAATCACAGAAAGTAATTTCCAAAGAACCGATGAATCTTTTATCTTTAAAAAGTTTTCTTTTTATAATCAGTTTCTCAGCTTCTGTTTTTTCTTTCTCAAACCTTATCAGCTCAATTCCACTTTCTTCTTTTATTTTAAGAGAGTGGATGTTTTCATTCTTAAAAAAGGAGAGCGCACTTGATTTTAGTGAACTGATATTGTAATCCCATATATGTTCTACACTTGAGGAGGCGATTAAGTCAGCAACCCGGCGGTATTTTTCCCATTTGGAAGCATCTGTGACTGTTAGCTCAAGTGTGCCGATTTTCATGTTTCCTGCAATAAAATCTTTTTTTATAATTATGCTTTGAGTTTTATATGATTGTTTTGAGGTTTTGACCAGGACAGCATTACTTCCATCTTTAATGATGATGGATTCAATGTCTTTGTCTTCCATAAAAGATCGGGCTGTTTTTTTCAACGCCCTGGTATTATAATCCATCATGTTTTCGATATTTGTCGAGACGATTAGAGAGGCTGTATGTTTTGCTTTTAGTCTGGTATTTTCATATGGACTTCCTGACCAATTGATAGAAATGGCACATAAGGATGCAAAGAGCATGAACAGCATTGTTGCAGCTGTCAATACGACATAGCGATATTTGAGATTTAAATGTTGAATATATTTGAAGGTTTTTTTTATTGTTCCCATAATAATGGTTTTATTTGCCTGCAAGTTATTATAGCCTGATCCATTTACTATGGTAATTATTGTATAAACAAGTCAATTTTTAAATCATGATGAGGATTTCATAATTAATTGTTTTGTTATAGTTTTTATAGAAGAGTGTAAAGCAGAAACCAGGGACAGAAGATTTGTGTATATTTTTTTTGAAATACAGTTATTTTAATTTTAAAAGAGCCATTGCATCAAAATGATACTGACTTATTTCTGGGTTATATATTTTTGAAAATTTTTTAAAGTTGAGTCTGTTTAAATATTTTTTAGATCGTATCTTATTTATGCCGGATATATTTTTTGATGTTGCAAAATATATGGGAGTAATAAAGGTATTTTTTTCTTCAGAAAAATTTTTTGATTTAAGATAATCATGGGCAAGAACAATGGACCAGGCTCCATCAAGAAAGTGACCACCTGCAGAGAGGACAATATCTCCCCTGGCAACCCCTTTCAGGCCGCTTTTTGTCCAGTCTGTGCCGCAGATGAGAATATCTTTACCCGGGATAACCCCCATCTGTCTCGCTCCTTTTGCCACGCCGAGGGCGACACTATCACATACGGTCCAGACAATGCGTGTTTTCGGATACCTGCTTTTTTTTAACAGAATAAATTTTTGTCCTGCCAGTATGCTCATATAGCGTGTAGTAAATATCTGCCTGAGATGGATCCGCTGATATTTTTTTAAAGCTTTTTTCAGGCCTCTGATTCTCGTTTTTGATGCCTGATCAAAACCTGTACCGGTAAAGGCAATGATGTCAATATCTCCTTTCCATTTTTGTAAGGCCAGCCGTGCCAGAACTTCACCCTGTCTATATCCAATTTCAGTGTCATCCGGGTGTATATCGCCAACCCAGTACCTGTATTTTTCTCCTGGTTTCCCCATATCATCTGAAGGCATGAAACCAGTATTGATGGTGATGGTGGGAAGTTTTATCAATTCACCGTACTTGATAATAAATTTAGCACTTTCAGATCCTCCCTGGCATATAAAAATATCCGGCCTGTATGTGTTGACACAATGTATCAGTTCTTTTTCCATGCTGGTGAGATCAAGTTCCATGGAAAAAGTTTTTATTTTTATATTCAAATCGCATGCTGCTTTCTTCATGTAGGAGTACATGTCTTTGAAGAGAAGGTCGCCAAGAAAATCATAGTAGATCATTTCCTCCCCGCCATAAAAAAAATACGCAGCTTTAATCTGTTTTTTTGCGGCAGACCTGGTGTCGTGGGAGAGAAATAGTAATAACAGTGCCGTAAAGAGTAAAGCACAATGACGTTTGTTATTTGTTTTCCATTTAATCATAGCATTATATTGTATATTTAGAATAACTCAGGTCTTAATTTTCGAATAACACCTGAGTTGCGCAAGGAGATTTTATTTTTCACAGTAGCTAAAGTCTGATTAAACCTGCTTCTATTATAATTAGAATAGCAAAAGCTGCCGGTAAAGGAAGAATTTTTAGGCATTTGCTGATATATCAAAAAATGCTAAACCTCAATTTTTGATATATCACCTTATCAGGAGATAAAGAATTCATTATCGAGTACCTTCTGGACGGTTTTAATAACCAGTTACGGCTAATAAAATAAATAAGGAGGGTCTCATTTTATGAAATCCATTAAAAGAGTGGTTTCATTGCTGATAACGCTTTTCCTGTCAACATCTCTTCTGATGTGTGGCGGCGGAGGCAGCGGCAGTGACGACATTGATAACCCATCGTCAGCATCTTTAAAGGTTACATCGCTTACATTAAAGGCTGGAGGAAATTCCATCGATTTGACTCCTGTTTTTTCATCAGATGTTACGTCTTATTCGGCAAAGGTTGGTAATGATATAACTTCGGTTGAAGTTTCTGTGGTTACTGATCCAGCTGATGCCCAGGTGACAGTCACCGGTAATACCGGTCTTTCTGTCGGTGCAAATAATGTTCAGGTGCTGGTAACCTCTGGAACAGCATCTGCATCATATTCGATTTCTGTTACGAGGGAGGCAAGTGTAGGTCTTTCCTCACTATCACTATCCTCCGGTGGTACTGCGGTGAGTATTTCTCCCGCCTTCGATAAGTCGGTTACTTCGTATTCTTCTACAGTTGCTTATGCTGTTGATACAGTTGATATTGCATATACTGCAGTACCCTCTGGTTCAACTGTCAGCATTAATGGTGCTTCTGCAGACCAGATTTCACTGGTCGTTGGCTCAAATCCTGTGAAAGTAAAGGTTGAAAAGGGAGAAGAATCTGTTACATATACTGTAAATGTAACCCGCGAACAGAACCCGGATACCGGGCTTGAGGTTACGGGTATCAGCCTGAACAGTGGCGCTGTTTCTCTCAATGAGCCTTTCAATGCTGCAACTTATGCTTATACAGCGAGTGTTGAAAACTCAGTTTCATCTGTCACAGTAGATGTTACGACGAATGGCACTTACACTGTCACAGGGGACGACAGTCTTTCTGTGGGAGAAAATACTGTTACTATTGAAGTGACAGATGGCACTGATACGGTAACCTACACTGTTGCCATTACAAGGGCTGCCCCGCCTCTGACTGTTTCAGCTCTCAGTTTAAGTGCCGGGGGATCAGCCGTTACGCTGTCACCTGCCTTTGATTCAGATGAAACTACATATTCTGCGAATGTTGCTTATAATGTTTCATCAGTTATTGCTGCTGTTACCACTAACTACCCGGATGATGCGGCTGTATCAGTTACCGGGAATACCCTGCTGCAGGCGGGGACAAACACGGTTACTGTTACGGTTTCTTATGGTACTGAAACGAAAACCTATACTATTACGGTAATGAAAGAAGAAACCCTCATGGTAACAGCCATTTCGATAGATGCGGGTGGTACTGCTGTATCTCTTTCTCCTTCATTTACATCAACTAATGCCAGTTATACCGCCTCTGTTGAGAACACTGTTGAGACAGTTACGGTTTCTGCCACTGTTTCTCCTTCAGGTGCTACACTTACCGGTGCAGGTTCTGTTTCTCTTGCGGAAGGGGCCAATACGGTTACCCTCCAGGGAAGCTATAACACACAATCAGTTGCTTACACTGTTGTTGTTCACCGTGCCCATGATTACAGTGATGAAGATGACGGTTCTTTCAATACTGATGATATTTCAATCAAATCTCTTGAAATGCTCAGGGATGCCGGTGGTACTGACTGGAATGTCCCCTACTCTCCTGGCTTTGCAAGGGATCAGTATGTTTACACAGCCTCTGTAATCGCCGGAACAACATCTATTACTCTCAAGGCTAAGAAACAGGGAGGTTCGGTCCGTGATGAATGGTGTACCATCAGTCTGAATGGAAATCTCCTTTATGGCAAAGATGAAAATGAAAATACAGGTTCAGTCAGTACTTCATATTCAGAAAATGCCACAATCGATGGTCTTCAGAGCGGTCTCAATACAATTGAGGTTACAGTCAGAAAAGATGACTGGGACACCATTGTAGCAATGAGAACGTATACAATATTTCTGACAGTATTAGACCAGACCTTTGACTGTACTACATGCGCTACAACAGGATACGATTATCCAGCCTGTAATTCTGCTTCGGCTCCTTCATGTCGGGGAAACTACGCCATGAAACAGCAGACCTTCAGGGAATATGACTATATGATGGGCATGGGCTATGTCAATGGCCAGGTCAACATTTGTGATGAGTTTACCGATTTTCTCGAAGGAGAAATGATGGGCTCAGGCGGTGTTATACCCGCTACCGGAGAAATTGTTAACAAAGGGGCAATATCCAACGGTTCATTTTTTACTGTCAGGTGGTATGACTATGGTGAGTGTTACTATAAGGCCTATGACTCTCTTAATGGTCTTTTGGGGACAATCGGGGGTATGCTTCCTGATTATTTTGATATCAACAATGTAATGAATTTTGATTTCTATGGTTATTCAAAAATGCAGGTTGTAGGTATTCTTAATACGGCCGATTTTCCCGGTATTCCCACTGATGACAGCAGCACAGGTGATGTTGATGAAGGTGTAGATGGTCAGTTCTGTATTATACACTTCAAGGACATGCCAACTCAGGATGAAGCTGAGACGATACCGTATTTTACTACGAATGCACAGATCGCTGCGGTTGTCGCTTATTATGCAAATTTCAATCCTGATGATCCGACAACAACGGGAACACCTCCTGCAGGTTATGAAAATATTAGAAAGATATACTTCATGACAATTAATGAATAACAGATTTTAAAACAGGGGCCTCCAGTCGGAGGCCCCTGTTAATGATTTTAAAATAAAATAAATCAATGTAATTATTGTTAATTGTGGAGGTTAACAATGAAAACAGAATTAATAAATAGAAAATTATCACAAATCAGTAAGAAGAAATTTGTCATATTCATAATATTTTTTCTGGTTTTCCCCGTTTTAATGCCAGCACAAAGCTGGTCAAAAAAGATAGTAATCGATTTTTTTTCACCACGTAGTGCGAATGATATGTTTTGGAGCAAGTTTACCGGGTTTATGCAGGAGGCTGTTGATGATCTTGGTATGAGTATTAATTTTCATTATGCTAATGGCAACCATCTAAAGATGGTTGAACAGGCAAAAGAGGTTATCAAAAGGGGGGAAACCAGTATTCTTGTTTTTCAGAATTTTAAAAAACAGGGGGCGATTATCATCAGGATGGCAGAGAAGGCCAAGATCCCTGCATTTGTGGTAAATGCGGGTTTTCAGAAAGATGAAAATATGGGAAAACCAAGGGAAAAATATAAATGCTGGATCGGTGAGCTGGTCCCTGATGACTTTGAAGCAGGGTATCGTCTCGCACAGATTTTGAGCAGAAAGGCTCAAAGGGGTAGAGACGGTAAGATTCACATGGTGGCTCTTTCCGGTAATATTGCTGATACTGCTTCTATCGAAAGGGTTGAGGGTCTTAAACAAGCTGTAAATGAAATGAATGATGTAGTTTTAGAACAGGTTTTTTCCACTGATTGGAGCAGCACTGTTGCACGTCAGAAATTCTGCCTTTTCAAGCGAAGCCGCTATCCTGAAACAACTGTTGTTTGGGCCGCTGGAGATGCCATCGCTCTTGGGGTTGCCGAAGGTGCTCGCGAATTGAATTTAAAAATGGGGAGAGATATTATTACCGGTGGAATAGACTGGAGCCGTGAGGGGCTTGAGGCAGTAAAAGAGGGTACACTTCATGTATCGATGGGGGGGCATTTCGTTGATGGTGCATGGGCAGCTGTTTTAATTTACGATTATTTTAATGGTAGAGATTTCGCCTTAGACGGAGTGAGCCTGAAATCAAAAATGTTTCCCATAACAATATATAACGCCGATACGTACCTGTTGAAATTGAAAAGAAATAATGATTCAAAATTAAATTTTAAATCATTTTCCAGGGTTTATAATCCTAATATAAGACAGTATAATTTTGGCCTTAGCACCCTCTTGATGCAGATGTAATAGTAAACACTATGAATGTTATTTTGAAAAATAGAATTGAAGGTTCCTGGCAGCGGTTCATGAAACCTTTTCGGGAAAAGCGTAACACTCTTCACGGAAGACTTCTTGTCCCCATAATTACTGCTGTAGTAGCAGCATTTTTGTTTTCCACTATGGTTTTTTTGGGGCTTAATAGTTACAGGAGTGGTGGTGAATTGGAAGGCAAAGGCAAGCTTCTCGGCGACCTTTTGATAACCGCAGGCCTCAACAGTTTATGGGATTATGATGTTCCCGCATTGAAAAAGATGACTGAGAAGTTTTTTATGGATGAAGATATCTCTAATATTGCAATCAAGGATAAAAATGGAACAGTCTTAATTGAAAGGCGTCGTGAGTCAGGAGGAGATCGTTTTGTTGCTATTGAGCGAGATTACCTCGTGAATGATGTTAAAATTGGCAGTCTTGAGATGTTAGTTAATAATTCGTCCATGATAAAATCGGCGAGCAGCCTGAGGTTGATGATGGTTCTCCTTTCAATTGTAATTATTATAATGATTGTTTTTGTGGTGACATTTGTTTCGAGGCGTGTTTTTAAGAATCTTCCCATTCTCGAGTCACAGGTAATGAAATTTTCCGAAGGCGATTTAAGCGATATGGGAAGGGATTCCTTTATGGTAAATCTTGTTTCCGAGAAAAAGGGGAGGGGCGCAAAGGATGAAGTGGGACGATTAACTGATTATTTTTCCCGCTTTGCTATAGAGGTTGTTGAAATCATACGTGAGCTCCAGGGACTTATTGTCAGTCTTTCCTCTTCTGCAGATGAACTTCAAAGTGTATCAACATCTTTTACTGACAATGCCTCTCGTCAGGCTGCAGCAGCAGAGCAAATATATACAGCTGTGGACCATGCATCACAGTACATGGATGTTATCTCAAATCAAAGTATCGATCAACATCAAAGGATTACTGAATTTATGGAACAGATGCAGGCCCTTTTTGAACTGATCACCGGCATGACGCTTCTTACAGAAAGAATACGCAGTGAAATTTATGAAATCAATGAACGTGCCAGAAATACTGAAAAAACTCTTTCTAATATGAGTAATGGGATGACAAATATTATGAAGAGTTCTGAAAGGGTGAATGAAATCATCAGGATAATTGAAAATATTTCTGAACAGATAAATCTTTTGTCATTGAATGCAGCTATCGAGGCAGCACGTGCCGGTAATGCAGGACGTGGTTTCGCAGTGGTTGCTGACCAGATATCTCATCTCGCTGATGAAACAGCAAGCAGCCTGGGCCTTATAACACAGTTGATTTCAGATAACGACCAGGAGATGGCCAGAGGTATTCAAGAGGCGGGAAATACTGTTGATCATACCCGTATCATTCTTGAGCGCATAGCATCGGTTAATAATAAAATCTCTGAGTTGTTCAAGGGGATGAAAGCTGAAGAGAAATTGAGTCTCAGTATGAAGAAGGGTATGCAAAACGTTAATGAGGGGGGAGGCGAAATAATGGATAGCACTTCTCATCAGCGGATTGCCTTGAATGAAATCTCTCAGTCTGTTTCAGGAATCCGTTGTTCTTCCCAGGAAACCGCGAGTACTTCCAGGCAGCTTGCAGAAAGGGCGGAAACTATAAACGCATCGGTGGAATCTTTAAATGAAAGAATCTCCTTCTTTAAATTAAAATAAATCATTCTTAAAATTTTCGGAATGTTTGTGGCAATGGCTGCTTGCAGTCCTTTTGTAACCTGTTGCCACCTTTTTGAGGCAGCAACAGGTTACGGGATTAAAGACTTTTGGAGGTTTTATGAATGAACTAACTCTGACATGGCATAAAGATTTGAGGTAATACTTTTTGTTTTACCAACTACCTCTTTCAACGGAACCGTTGTGATTCCCCGTTGTTGAAAGGCCACCATGTGGCCGAAATGCCACTGTTTAACACAATTTACCGCGGCCTGTCCGAGCATAGAGGCAAACATGCGGTCGAAATGAGTCGGACTTCCCCCGCGTTGAATGTGTCCAAGAACCGAAATACGTATATCATGTTCCAGGCTTTTTTTTAGTTTTGAGGCAACATCTTCTGCACGTGTGGCTCCTTCAGCGGTCAGTATAATCGCACATTTCTTTTTTTCCTTGAAGCGGCGGCGCAGTGTGCGCGCCAGGGCGTCGAGATCAATGTTTCTCTCTGGTATGATGGCCGCTTCTGCGCCTGTTGTAATGGCGGCAGAGAGGGTAAGGTAGCCGCTGTCACGTCCCATAACTTCCACGATAAAAATACGATCATGACTGGATGCGGTATCACGTATCATGTCAACGGAGCGGCAGATGACATTCAGGGCCGTGTCAACCCCCAGGGATGTGTCCGTCCCGTAGATGTCATTATCTATTGACGCGGGTATACCGATGACAGGAAAGCCCAGCTTGTGAAGTTCAAAGGCCCCGGTAATGGAACCGTTGCCGCCAATAACAATGAGAGCCTCGATACAGAGATCGTTGAGATTTTCATAAGCTGTCCTGCGTCCTTTCTCTGTTAGAAAATCAGCACAGCGTGCAGATTGAAGGAAGGTCCCGCCCTTTTCGATAACTGATGAGACCGATCGGCTGTCGAGAATGAAAAAATCATTATTGAGAATACCCTGGTATCCTTTCCTGAAACCGTAAACTTCCATGTCGGACCTGATGGCATTCCTGGTGACTGCACGAATGCAGGCGTTCATGCCGCTGCAATCACCTCCTGATGTAAGGACCCCTATGCGTCTGATTATTTTTCTTTTCCCGTTCATTGTTTTCTATAGTACATTGTCAGCACGTTGTTGTTTGTATGAGACCTTTTTCCTGCCGGGCTTTTCATGATGTTTCCCTGGTAAACAGTAACATTGATTTTACCGGGTGCTGTTGTATAAAAATATACGGAGGTTTTTTATTTTTGGCTCACTGGATCCTGATATATCAAAATTTAACTGTGATTAAAATTTGATATCAGCAAAAAGGGGCCAACAGATTGTTTTATAAAGAAGAGAAATGCCGCGCGTGTAAAATTTTCAGAGAATGTATAAAGGAGAGGGATGCCGAAAAGGGATTTATACCTGCCTGAAATGGTGCAGGCAGGTATCTGAGATATGACAGTTTATCTGACTATATTGAATGAATATCTTATAGTTAGAAGTTTGCCGGTATTGCGGTCGCGGTGTGAAATTATCGCGGTATAGCGTCCGGGCCGTGTAGTATGTGAGGTTTTAAGATACCATTTCGCGTTGTGGAACCATTTGTAGGTGCCGTTTCTGTCGCGTCTTCCCGAGGGGGCCGCGTTGGCGCTGTGCCATCCGAAGTCCTTCACAAGACGGGATCCCCTGCGTATAACAAGTCGTGTGCGGTAAGGAGCGCCGCGTCCTCTTTTTACCTTTACCGGCCCGATCTTGTAGTAGAAGTAGATTTTTTGTCCGCGCCTGATTCTCCTGCTGACAGGGCGTGCGTATTTTACATTATTTGTGTTGGTGATAAAATGGCGCATCAACCGGGGCTTTTTATTGGAACTGCTGGTGGAGAAAGACCATTTTCGGGCATGAGAGGCGTCAGAGAAAAGAAAGAGACAGAGGGTTAACAGGGCAACTGTTTTTACAGCATTACGAATATTCATAAGGTGCTCCTTGAGTGTAGAATAAAAAATAAGATAAAATCATGGTAATAGTACCAGATAATAGATTCTCAAAATTATATGATAAAGGCAAGGATTTTTTCACATCCTGTAGCGATGCACCGGATTCGCGACTCATGTGAAAGATCTGAGCTGATTATTGATTTATTGACGCAGAGTGAAATTTGGTATAGAATTGATTTTTAAATTATAAGGTCGGGCCTCAGGAAATGAAAAATTCTATGATACTCATTGTTGAAGACGAAATAATCACCGCACTTGATATTAAAATGCGCCTTGAATCGCTGGGTTACACCGTCTCAGGAATAACCGCATCAGGAGAAGATGCCCTGAAAAAAGTGAAGAATGAAAAGATTGACCTGGCCATTATGGATATTAAACTAGATGGAGAAATTGCAGGTATTGAAACAGCGGTGACTTTCTGGCGGGAGTATAATATTCCCATTATTTTTATGACCGCCTCGTCTGACAGGCAGACCCTCCAGGAGTCTTTGCAGTCAGAACCCTACGGGTACCTGCATAAGCCTGTTGATATTAATGATCTCCGCTATACCGTTGAAATGGCCCTCTACAAGCATTCTATTGACATGCGTCTTGCGGAAAGTGAAGCCCGTTACAAGACACTTTTTCAGAATATGGTTCAGGGGGCTTTTGTCCAGGATGCGGATGGTTCTCTCGTTGATGTCAATCCCGCGGCACTGCGTATCTTTGGCATGGATCGGGAAATTTTCTTGAAAAAGAATTCATTTGATACCGCTTTCAGGGTAATAAAAGAAGATGGATCTCCCATGACTGCAGAAGAACATCCTTCAATAGTGGCCCTGAAAGAGAACAAGAGAATACATGGCGCGGTGGCGGGTATTGTGAGTCATGACAGCGGGGAATGTACCTGGGTGGTTATCGATGCCATACCGGTATGCCGTCATGAAGAGCAGAAGGCATGCCGTGTCTTTGTGACACTGCACGATATCAGCGGCGAAAGAAATATCCTGGAAAAGCTGCAGCTACAGTCACAGATGCTCGATGCCGTGGGGCAGGCGGTAATTGCAACTGATCTTAAAGGAAACTTTATCTACATGAACAGGGAAGCGGAAAGGCTTTTCGAGTGTTCCGGTGAAAAAGTGAGAACAAAGAACCTGCTGGCAGAGTTTATGACAGAACCGGATGCGGTGCGCAGCCAGGAAACAAAAGAGAGGCTGGAAAGTGGCCAGACCTGCCAGGGGCGTATGCAGCTCAGGAAAAATAATGGTGAACTTTTTGAGGCAATGGTGACATATAGTCCCCTCTATGACGTGCAGGGGCAGTGGTCAGGTGTAGTGGGTACGGTTTTTGATCTTTCAGAAGTTTCCGGAGAGAAACAGTCAGGGCAGAAATGAGTTGAAGCTCAGCAGGGATCTGTTCAGAGGACAGGGGGAAGTTTTCAGTCCGTCAACTTCATGACAATGCGGTTGCCCTTTTTGTTCCAGGTAATTTCTGTAAGGGAGAAGAGAATCTGGAGTCCACGCCCCCGTGGGTTCATGTGCTGAGCAGTGGGAATCCTTTTATCTGTATCGAAGCCGGCCCCTTCATCCTCGATGGAAAGGCAGAGGTCCCCTCCCTTTTCGTAGAGGCTTACTGAGACTTTTCGGTTTGGATCCCATTTATTGCCGTGTTCCATGGCATTTGTAACTGCCTCATCAATGATCAGTTCAAGCGTCGGATCGTCATAGCTTATGGAATATCCTGATTTTTTAATATGGCCTATTATGTGAAATATGACATCCCGTCGTTTTTCTTTTTTTGACCAGAAGGTGTTGTTGAAAATGACGGGATTGTATTTGTTTTTCATTTTTTTGCCCATCACTGATTTTTTTCATTATTCAGCAAATAACATAACATATGCTGCCTGTTTAATTGACCACATAATAATTGTCAAGTCGTATTAATAGTGTGTTTCTCTTTTGAACAGAAAAGTAAATCCGATACGGGCGGAATTTTTTACTATACCTGTTGCATAACTGACAGAAAGTGTCATATCTCCACACTTTCGGGAGGGAAGGATTTTTTTTCGGACCTGGACAGGTCTACTATATACATTTTTTTTATCTCTATTCAAGAAGGCGTAAAATTTTTTTGTACCCCTTTCTGCGGGCAACATCAGCCGGTGTTGTGCCGTGATTGTCTCCTTCGGCGGCCTGTGCCCCCTTATTGAGGAGAAGGCGTACAAAGGGAAGTTTTTCATCTTCCGTGCCTTCAAAGTGGTCGATACAGCGATAAAGTATGGAGCGTTTGAACCTGTCCTTCTGGTTGACATCGGCGCCATGCCGGGCGAGAAAACGGGCAAGTTTCAGGTCTTTCTTTTTAAAAGCCTCGAGAAGGGGGGGTGCCCCGTATTTGTTTTCCCTGTTGATATCAACTCCCTTTTTAAGGAGCAGGGAGATTATTTCAATTTTTTCTTCTGTTGTGTTGCTTCCCGCCACGGTGTGGAGGATGGCGTTAGCGTCAGTTTCCCTGTCGATGAAAAGCGGGTCGGCCCCTGCATCTATCAGTACCTTCAGCAGTGCCGGAGATCCCTTGTAAACCGAGAGAAGAAGGGGGGTCTCATGATAGGAGAGATCTAGCTCGCGCTTCACACGTGCCCCCTTTGCGACGGCGATTTTAAGGGCCGGCGCGTTGTCCTCGTGAATGCACCATGTAACAAGACCGTCCAGCGTCTCCTGGTCCCATTTTTTTTCTTCGAGAAGGCGGGCCAGTTTTTGCTGGTTCTTCTGTTTTATTGCTTCATAGAGAACCTGGTCGCGGTCGTGGTACCATACAGCGGTGTATAAACTTCCCCCTGTGACCCCGAAAAAAATAATGAAGAGGAGAAATGCCATGGCCCTGTGCTGTGAAATCCAGGCTCGGGGCTTTTCGGCGGTAAAAACATAGCCGATAACGACAAAGACAATACCGACGACGAAAAACATGATTGCAGCCCCGGGATCAGAGGGGAGACGGGTGTCTTCCATGGAAAGGTTGAGATTGAAAAAGTAGTTGAGAAGTGACCCGATACCTGCCAGGATGATGGATATTCCACTGATAAGGATAATCATGAAAACAATGCGCATGGTACTTTCTCTCTCTGGTTTATAAAAATATCTACTGATATCAGGTATATTTCTGCCTGTCAAAGCAAAAAGAAAATTTTTTTTCACGGCGCCTATAAGAACTTGATATGCTCTTCATGTCTGTTATACTTATCACATATGACGGGAGTTGTGACAGAAAACAGTAAGGCAATGAAATACTATCTTTTAATGACAACGGGGGATTTCAGGAACGAAGACCAGCTTTTTCTGGAAGATCGCCCAACGGGCATGGGAATTTTTGATTATCGTCTTTCCTTCGGGGAAGTAGCAGCACCCTTTTTCCCGCCGCGGGCAAAGGTCTATGTCAGGCCTGAAAACAGGGGGCGTAAACTTTTTGATATTGTGGGAAACTCGCGGTCATATTTTATCGGTTCCGACAGGGTACGGCAACTCCTTCAGGATGCCTGCCAGGGGCTTCCCTGTGAGTTTTTTCCCTTTTCTATCTGTGATGATGAGGGCGACCTTATTTCGGATGACTATTTTTTTATAAATCCCCTCGTGACAGTTGACTGTCTTCATTACGGCCTGTCAGTCATATCTGGCGATTTTTCGAAAAAGGGTTTTCATTTTGAACAGGTGGTTCTCGATAAAAGAAAAGTTGATAACTTCCCCCTTCTTTTTCGTATCAAGGATATGGCGAATTTTTATGTTTTCAGTTCCCTTCTCGCTGAGAGGTTCGCTGAAGAGAAAATTACCAATTTTATTTCTGAAAAATTACCCATTGCATGATTATGACTAATTATATGAAGTAAACTTCCGCTTCAGCCGATGAGACTTGAAAAAGCTATCCGAGGCGTGTGAGAATTTTCAAATCATGCCCTTTTTTCTGCCGATACTAACAACAGGAGTATGACAATGACGGGCATTGATGACAATAATAATATTAAAATCAACGGTATCCTCAGGACGTATCCTGAAAGGTATGGCGATGTTACCGAAGCTCCACACCGGGAGCAGGGTCGTCAAAAAAAGGAAACAAAAGATGATTCACCCCGTGACGAGGCAAAGGATCATCTTTCCGAGTTGAAGGCCCTTGTTGACTGGGCGAACAGGGAATGTGAAGCCGAAGGTTGCGGTTACCGTTTTCGTCTCAGGATTTCCGGTGAGGATGTTTTTATCGATATAGTCGTTGCAGACGGTGACGGCCGGATCAGGGCAATTATGGCTCGGGAGATTACCCATGAGGAAGTTCTCCGTACTGTTGAACACATTCGAAAGGGCGAGGGTATTCTCTTCGATGCAAAGGGCTGATTTTCTCTGGCGTGTTTTTTCACAGCAGAACCTGGTTTTTTATCTTATTTTCCCCCTTTCGGGCCATGAATGGTTTGACAAATAATTTTAAAAATGAAAAATGTACCGAACGGTCAGTAAACGTTCAGCCTGTTGCATAACCGGTAGAAGATGGCATATTCGCACCAGTCCAGGCGGGGCGAAGGTATTTTACCAGGTTTGCTGCACGCTTGATATATTTTATCGCCCCGGAGAAGATTATGAAAAAGGATATTTTTCGTTCCCTGCAGAAACAGCTTGATACCTACAGCCTCGGTTTTCCCGCCACTGAATCAGGTGTGGAAATAGAAATCCTGGAGAGCCTTTTTTCCCCTGAAGAGGCAGAGCTTTTTACCCTCCTCTCTCCCCGCCTGGAGACTTCCGCCTCTGTAGCATCACGGACAGGCCTTGATGAAGAGGAACTGTCACTTCATCTCGAGGATATGGCAAGCCGTGGGCTTCTCTTTCGCAGAAAAAAGGGAGAAGAGATAAAGTACGGCGCCATTCCCTTTATGCATGGACTCCTGGAGTTCCAGATAAACAACTTTGATCATGAAACGGCACTTCGTTTCGAAAAGTATTTTGACGAGGCTCTTAATGTGGCGATTTCAGGGAGCGCGGAGATGTTTCTACGGCCCATTCCCATCGAGGAGTCTTTTTCTTCTGAACAGACGATAGCCCCCTTTGAAGACGCACGGGGTATTCTCGAAAATGCGTCACTCATTGTAGTAGCAGACTGTATCTGCCGAAAGGAAAAGAAAACTGTCGGTAAAGGGTGTGGTAAACCAATGGAAACCTGTTTTATGTTCGGTTCCATGGCGCAGTATTACCTGGATAATAATATGGGCAGGGAAGTCTCAACTGATGAGGCCATTGCCATTTTGAAAAATGCCCAGGAACATGGTATGGTAACACAACCCGCCACTGCCAGGAATCCCGCCGGCATGTGCAGCTGTTGCGGAGACTGCTGCGGTGTCCTTCTCTCACTGAAAAAACAGGCAAAGCCGGCAGAACTTGTTTTTTCCAATTATTATGCCTCTGTTGATGAGGATACCTGCAGCGGATGCGGAACCTGTATCGAACGATGTCAGATGGAAGCCATTGAACTCAATGATAATGGTGTGGCAATTATTGACCGGGACCGCTGTATCGGCTGCGGACTCTGTGTTCCTGTATGCCCCCTTGAAGCTATGCAACTGGAAGGAAAAGATGCTGATTTTCGGACACCTCCTGCCACATCACTGGAGCAGATGCTGGGTATGGCAAAAAAACGGGGTGTGATATAGTCAGCCCGGGGGTTTCAGTGGCACGTGGTTGTTTCGGGGAGTAAATTTTCATGGAGTTTTCACGGCATCTGCCGGCAGGGCTCTAATTTTGTTTATTGCGGGTCGATCATTGCGTATTTTACGGCAATGTAGTTAGTTTTCGTTCTTATATTCCCCCTTTTGTACTATTGACATTGATGTAAAAAACCAGTAATTATATCAAATGTGATTATTAACTGGTTCCGGCCAGCCCTCCATCCCCCAAAAGGGGGCTTTAAAAATTTATTTTCATCTTTTTTGAAGGCCTTTTCTGTCTGGGGATTCCGGGGGGTAAAATTGATAAAAACTGGCTGTTAAGACACCAGTGCAAACATATATTTACGATGGCGTACACCCATCGGGGAGATGAACGATTTACCTGTTTTGAAGAACGCGAAGTACCATTTGTTTAATATTGCAGCAGTTATTCTTTTTTCATATACTACCGCTGTTACTGTTTCTGATACTGTTGAGGCGGTTTTTTTTAAGCCTTCAGTGAAAAAGAGAAGTGCCTTTTCATTTCATCAGCCCGTAAGAAGCAATGCTGCCGTAAGGAACAGGGCTTTTCGTCATTATGAAGAGTCCCTTCTCGGTGATAAGGGTTTTTTTAAGGTTGCGGCACCGCCTGCTGATAATGATGCGATGGTGAAGGCCACGGTTGATGCACAGGTTCATGAGCTTCATCTGCTGGGAACCATTACCGGTCCTTCTTTTATTGCGCGCGCCATTATCAGGAAGGGGAATCGGAGCCGATATCATCGGCGTCGCCGTCGCCGAAGACGACGTTCCAGGAGAAGGTCTTCACTTGTCCTGAAAAAAGAAGAACCAAAAGAAGTGTTCAAACTCTGGGAAAAGGTGTATGGTTACAGGTTGATTGGTATACGCTCTACCTCTGTGGTTCTCAAGGGCCCTGAAGGCAGGGCAGTGCTGAAATTTTTTGAGAAAAAGGATAAAAAGTCATCACGAAGTCGAAGCCGGCGCCGCAACCGAAGGTCGGGCAATACGGTTACAAGGAATCTCAGCAGGGCTGAGCTTAAACAGAAATTGAAGAATAATATGGATAATGCCTTCAGGGGGCTTGTCGTGGGGCCCTACCGGCGTAATGGGAAAATTATCGGTTTCAGGTTGAAGAAAGTGCGGCCCTATAATATATTTTATAAGATGGGTGCCCGCAGCGGAGACATCATTCTTCGTTTTAACGGAAAAAAAGTAAACAGTACACAGAAAGTTTTTAATTTCTGGAAAAATTTTTCGAAACAATCACGGGTTGAGATTGATTTAAAAAGAAGAAACAGAATGATGAAATTCAAGTTTAATATAACGGATTGATTATTGCTTATGATTGATCAAAATACAATAATTTATCTTGTTACGGTTAATGTTGTCTGTTTTCTGATTTTCTGGCTTCTTAAGAAAAATATTGACCGTATCCAGACTCGTCGT
Source organism: uncultured Leptospirales bacterium (assembly GCA_964534225.1). Taxonomy (GTDB): domain Bacteria; phylum Spirochaetota; class UBA4802; order UBA4802; family UBA5550; genus CAZHNW01. The sequence goes on from CAZHNW010000053.1 coordinate 24,940, forward strand.
GTTGATGAACTCGATGATGTTGAAGTTTTTGATCCCTTTAAATCTAAGGGAAAGAAAAAGGTGTCGGAAAAGAGCCTGAAAAAAAGGGCGCGCAAAGAACTCCTGGGGCGGTTTTCAATTATACGGCGCATTCTTTTTCTTCTTCTTTTTATTGTCTGGTTCATTGCCATGATAGCCCCCTTTCTGGGGTCTTTTTCCAAGACCTTTGTTTCTCTCCTGGTGACGATAGCGTCTGTTCTTCTCGGTATTGCCGCCCGGCCTTTTATAGAGAATATTATTGCCGGTGTTGTTATAACATTTTCTCGCCAGTTGAATACGGGAGATACTGTGCTTATTGATGATAACTATGGTACCGTTGAGGATGTGAACCTGACCCATACGACAGTAAAGGTCTGGGACTGGCGCCGTTACATTGTGCCCAACAGCCTTATGCTGCGCAAGGAGTTTATCAATTATTCCCTTGAAGATGACGACCAGTGGATCTATGTTGAGTTCGCTGTTGATTATCATTCCGATATCGACAGGGTAAAAGAAATCGCGGTGAATGTCATAAAGAAGAACAGGTTTTATTCAAGTAAAGAAGAACCGAGTTTCTGGATCATGGACCTCAGGCAGGAATATGTACTCTGCTGGATTGCGGCATGGACCAAGTTCTATGATGCCTGGACCATGCGAAGCCAGGTGCGGACTGAATTGATAAAGGAAATGCTAAAGGAAGGAATCCGGACCCACAGCTATAATTTCAGGACCGGGGCTGATGACTTCTCGAAAAAAAAACTATAGATTATTAACAGGAAGATTAAAATGAGTGACCATATTGTTTGTAAGTTCGGGGGAAGTTCCCTCGCCAGTGCGGGACAAATCAAAAAGGTGAAAGACATTGTCGCAGCTGATAAAAACCGGCGCTACATTGTTGTTTCTGCGCCGGGAAAGGATGCAAATGACGCTGAGAAAGTTACAGACCATCTTTTCAATATTGCCACAGAAGGAAGACACTTCAGGTCAATGCAGAAAAACATTGCCGTTTCAAAGAGCATTGAATCGGTAATGGGAAAATTTCAAAAACTGATAACAGATCTGGGGATTGATGGAGGGGATATCCTTTCGAGTCTCAAGAACGACCTGAAAAAATCTCTTCCTGAAAAAAAACGAATCGATTTTGTCGCTTCCAGGGGAGAACACTATAATGCCCTTGTTATTGCCCGGTATTTTCAGAAAGAGGGCATGAAGGCTGAGGTGAAACTTCCTGAAGAGATCGGCCTTGTGGTGAGCGATAATTTTGGTGATGCCGCGGTAATACCTGTGGCCTACAAAAATCTTAAAAAACTTCTCAACGAAGAAGGTATTTCCATTATCCCCGGTTACTACGGGATTACCGAAAAGGGGGATATTGCTGTTTTTTCCCGTGGCGGGTCAGACCTGACGGGTGGAGAGATTGCCTATGCATTGACTGCGGCCCTTTACGAGAACTGGACTGATACAGACGGCATTTATCAGTGTGACCCGCGTATCATTCCCGAGGCGGAGGTGATACCCCGCCTTACCTACAAGGAAATACGTCTTCTTTCTGCCAAGGGTTTTTCCGTTTTTCATTTTGATGCCATGGTAAAGTGCAAGCGTAAAGGGATACCCATTACGATAAAGAATACCAACAATCCCGTTGCCGAGGGTACCACCATTGTTTCTGAAAGGGTCCCTGAAGAGACCGCTGTGGGGATTGCCCGGCGTGATGATATTGCCTATCTCTATATTGAAAAGGACCGCGCCGGTGAAAAGATCGGTTTTCTCAACGATCTTTTGAGAATACTGCGGGATTATGGTATCGAGACCTTTCACTATCCCACGGACAAGGATGATATCTCTGTTATTTTGAACCAGGACGACCTGGTGGACTGTATCGATGACCTGAGAGATGAAATCGTACGGGAATTGAAGCCGGACATGGCTGAATTTTTTTATAATATTACCATGGTCAGTCCCGTTGGCCTGGGCATGAAAAATAATCCCGGCATTATCGCCGAGGCTGCCGAGGCTATGAAGGAAAACAATATTAATATTGAAATCATCGACCAGGGGCCTGCCCAGATCAGTTTTCACTTTGGTATACAAAACTATTATGCGGATACTGCCCTGAAGGCTCTTTACGAGAGACTTTTGAAGGGGGGGTGATTTTTTGCCTCTGGTTTTTAACTTTTTTGCGGAAAGAATGTCTAATAATACTGGTTGTCGGGAGGAGAGATATTCTCCGCGAAAGAGGTGATTATTCGGGGTGGTAAAAGCCCTGTCATTACCTCTTTTAAAATGTTGACACGGCAGCCCAATACGGGTAGATAGTATCCAGAGAGATAAAGGGAAGTTTATCTATTCTTTTTCCCGTGATCCTGTTGAGATGAGAGAGGACAGGTTTTTGCCGTGACATCGACAAATCTTAAATATCACCTTTTTACTATTGCCGCCGTTATTCTTTTTTCCTATGTTACGGCATCGGGCGTTTCCACTGTTGTTGAGAACAGTCTCTCCGACCAGGAGGGGATTACCTCATCTTCCCGGGCCCGCAGTCCCCTCAGGCGGGGAAGAGCGGGAATGAAACCTCATCGCACCTTTGAGCAGTATGAGAAGAACTTTTTTGAATCAGGTTTTTTTCGTGTTGCCAGTGTCAGTGTCGAGGGGGAGGCGCCCCAGGCCAGCACCGTTGATGCGGAGGTAAGTGAACTCAACCTGATCGGAACCATTACCGGCCCCCGCTCCATAGCCCGTGCCTTTATCAGAAAGGGGACACGGAAAAGGTTTACCCGGAGTAAACGCTTACGGCGTTCCCGGCGGTCACGTGCGGCTGTTTCTACAGCTCCCCCTGAAAAAGAGATATTCAAACTCTGGGAAAAGGTCCATGGTTATCGTCTCATCAGTATACGCGAAACATACGTTGTTCTCAAGGGGCCGAATGGCCGATCTGTTCTCAAGATTTATGAGAAGAAAGAAAAAAAGTCTTCTTCTCGCAGGGGATCGTCCCGCAGATCCGGAAATGACAATTTTAAAAAGAATCTCAGCAGATCTGAGTTAAAGCAGAAACTTAAGAATAACATGGATAATGCCTTCCGCGGTCTGGTTGCCGGCCCCTACCGTAAAAATGGGAAAATTGTCGGTTTTCGTCTCAAGAAGGTGCGGCCCTATAATATTTTTTATAAAATGGGAGCACGCAGTGGTGACATCATCAAGCGTGTTAACGGAAAGAAAATTGACAGTACCCAGAAACTCTATTCCTTCTGGAGCAATTTTTCCAAAGAATACGACAAGAAAAGGCGCAAATAAAAGTGTGATT
>CAZHNW010000054.1:0-28237 GCA_964534225.1 uncultured Leptospirales bacterium
TACCCGAAGTGCATGATATGATAGCATCAGGAGAATCTCCCCTCATAGAATCCATGAAAATGGCCATAAGCGGAAACATTATTGACTATGGCGCGCCCGGCGGAGGCGAAATGAGCCACATAAGAGATTCCATTGAATGCGTGCGAAGAAGCACTCTTGACCCGAAAAGGTTAACTGAATTTACAGCACATATTGAAAATTCCTCAAATATTCTTTATATCGGAGACAACAGCGGAGAAATAGCCTTTGATAAAATATTTATCGAAAAACTTCCCCGTGAAAAAAAACTGTATCCCATGCAATAAAATCACCACACCCCCGTCGTAAGAGACATGACAGCAGAAGATCACAACAGGTTAACTGAATTTTTCAGGGACGAGTATGAAAGCATGCTGGGGTATGTAAAAAAACAGATCACCGGCATTACACATCGCGAAGGCGAAGAGAAAGTGCAGGGAGTCATAAACGGTTTCTACAGCCGCAGCCCTTCTGCGGCACCGGTGGAAAACATCGCCGCCTATATCTACCGGGCCCTGAAAAACAGGATCATCGACACGTTTAGAAAGAAGGAGACCCCTCTTTCCCTCGACGCCCGGGGCGACAGGGAAGAGGACTTAAGCCTTCTTGATATCATCGAGGATAACCGCTTCGATGCAGCGGCTCAACATGAGAAGAAAGCTCTCCAGGAAGCCATCTTCAGCGTCATCGATTCCCTGCAGCCGGAGCAGCGCCTTGTCATCGTTGCCACGGAACTTGAAGGGAAAAGCTACCGGGAACTTTCAGAGGAGCTGGACATCCCCGTGGGGACCCTCCTCTCCCGGAAATCACGGGCACTGAAGGTCGTGCGTGAAGGCCTTCACGAGACCCTGGATCAGATGGAGGAATAAAAATGAAAAAATTTCAAGCACACCTGACGGGAAAAAACATTCTGAAAGTCATCATGTGGGTCATCGTGGGCATCTTTATCGCCTGTGTCTTTGCCCTTCTCTTTGCCCTGGCGGTACAGTACCTCTGGAACTGGCTCATGCCTGAAATTTTCGGCCTGGCCACGATCACCTTCTGGCAGGCCTTCGGCATTACCGTGCTGGCAAAACTCCTCTTCGGGAGCTTTGGGCATCACGGCCATAAAGGCGATGAGCACCACAGAAAGTTTCACTCAAAGTTTAAAGAGGGGAACGGCTACCATGTCCCGCATGAAAAGGTAAAAGAATACGAAAAGTTCTGGGAAAGCGAGGGCAGGCAGGCCTTTGATGATTTCCTTGAACGGAGTAAGAAGGAACAATAGAAAACGGCAATGGAGGCGCGAAAACGTTTTCGTGCCTCCATTGCCGCTGCAGACATATCTTACAGGCCCAGGCTCGCGTCAGGGGTCAATAGTTTCTGAATATCATAAGGATCTTTAACCATCTGGTCTGCCTTGAAATTCAGTTTCTTTTTTCCCCGCCCATTGACATATTTCCTCAACTCAAGGTTAACATTCTGCGGCACATGAATCCCGGCTTTTGCGAGAGCCTGCCGAAGCAGGGCTTCGGCCTTTGAAGAAAATGCAATGGCATCACCCATGACACGGCCGGCTTCAGAGGGATTGTGAAAGCCCATTGAATTTTCCGCACTGATGAAGACCACCCTGAGAAAGGCCCTCATGTAATAATCCCGTGCCCTGTCATAAAGCCCTGCATCGATAGTCTTACCCTTTTTACGGGCGTTGTTAGTCATCTCAAAAAGCTTTGCGGCAATTGCTGTCTGGCTTCCCGCCCTGATAACGAGAGAAGCCGTACGGTCCTGTATCACGAAGACCTGTTTTTCCAGCCAGGTGGCGGATTCAGTATGACACTGGGCGCAGGGCTTCATATCCCGCTTAAGAGGGCTGGTAACATCATGGTCTGAAATTTTATAGGCACCCACCCTCTTATAGGGCATATGGCAGTCGGGGCAGGAAAGGCCAGCATTAAAATGCACACTGTTTTTAGTAAAAAATTCAAACTCAGGATGCCTGATATAGGGCATTTTGAACCCGGTTACCTTCTGTTTCCATTCCTGGCGCTTATAGTCAGTCCTCAAATCTGTAATAATTTTTTCTATGGGAATATTGCTCCACCGGCTCCCTGTCCACGGTGGCATAACGTCCCCGGCAACTTTGCCTTTTTTGTCCCGCGGAACATAATAGGTCATATGACACTGGCCACAGGCCATGATTCTTTTTTCCTGCTGGTCAAGGGATTTCTTCCCCAGCATTTTCAATCCCTTTTCAAGATGTGTCTTGTTGGTCGTAAGCCCCATTGTGTCATTACGGTGACAATCAATACAGGCAGGCCCCGTTTCTCTTAACTTTACAGGAAACATATCAAGGGCATCTTTGAATGCAGCGGTCAGGTATTTCATGCCATGTTTTTCAGTATAACTTTTATGAAAAGGGGTCTTGCAGGCAAGACAGACGCCCCCGGGAGATGTCCGTGAAGCATCGATTTCTATCTGATCGATTATCGCATAGTGGTGTCCCCGCGGCTCATTATATTCAATGCCGAAACCCCATCCATTATAAAGAAGGGCCGCGAAGGGATATTCACTCAAACGGTCATAGACGATCTTATCCGTATCCCACCCTTTCCTGTAACGGCTTTTACCGGCTGGTTTTGGTTCCCTTGTTTTCAACCACGATTCATATTCAAGGGGGTAGACCTTTCCCCATTCTTCGGGATCAAACTCATTATCAGCGATTCCCCCTACCCTGACAGGCTCAACGCTCGAGGGACTGCAGCTGAACCAGAACAGCGAGAATGTCAGCGTGAGTATATACACCAGAAATCCTGTCTTTTTCATAAAAACCTCCCTGCTGTGGAATAATTACCTGATCCCTGTAGTAACAATCCTGTGATTAACGCGCCTGTGACAGTCCCAGCAGTGGCGCTCATTATTGATTCTGCTGACCATTTCCGCATGGCAGCGCATGCAATTCAGATGAACAGTTTTTCTCCCGTGATTAGTAATTTCTATCGGTTCTGAAAAAACAGCAAGATGAAAATAAATAAAATCCTTTAAACCATCGATCCCCTTCCAGACAAAATGATTAACCGGGTTATTGTTGGGAAGATGACAATCCACACAGGTAATTTCCCTGTGCAGCCCCGTAAGGCGCCAGTGCGAATAGTGCTCATCCATGACATGGCAGCTGCCGCAAAATTCAGGCGTAGAAGTTTTTTGAAAAACAGCGGGGGGGCCAAACATGACAAAAAGAAACATGAGGAACAGAGAAGCCGCGGTAAAAATCAAATATCTTCTTCTTTTTGTATCCATCAGGTTTTTTCAGTAAAAATTTACCAGACTGTTTGTATAGACAGCAGGCAGAAATACATACCCGCCTGCAACGGGAAAAACTTTTCTTCCTGCCAGTCATGCGATGCAGTGATTCTACAGTATTTACTATAGAAAAACAAGAAAAATTCGTTATTCCTTTTCAAGAAATATTTTTCAGTAAAAACATGAAATATTCTTTCACGTGCGACACAGGACCTGCGGTTCACAAAACCGTTTTTGCCGGTTTTAATAAACTTCCCCCTTTAAAAAAACAGTATATCATGCAATAAAATCATCACGCTGCCGCAGGAGACATGACAACAGAAGAGCATAAAAAGTTATGTTATTTTTTCAGGGACAAACATGAGAGCGTGCTGGAGCATCTAAAAAGATACCCCTTTTTTTTTAAAAGTTCAATCAACCAGCATTTCCCTGATTACCGCTTTGATTTCATTTATGGATTTAGCAGTGATTTTTCCGATTTTTTTAATAAGCCTTATATTGTCTATGGTTCTAATCTGATCAAGGACCACCCAGCCCTTTGTACCTTGAAAAGTAACGGGAACCCTGGTGGGATAGTTATGTGATTTTGTTGTCATTGGCGCGATAATGACTGTTTTAATATTTTCATTCATTTCATCAGGTGAAATAATTACGCATGGACGGGTCTTTTTTATTTCATGCCCCACAGTTGGATCAAGGTTTACCAGGTAAACATGATATTGAAGAATATCCACGTAAAATCACCATTCCCATTCATGTAAATCAAGAGAATCCTCAATAATGAGATCATCATCAGAGTTGACACGCATTTTTTTAAATGCATCATCCCACCCTTCCCTGGTCGTATGAACAGGTTTTAAAATAATCTCATCATTATCCTGATTAACAATCATTTCAAGTTGAGAATCGATATTTAATGATTTTAAAATATGATTTGGAATTCTGATGCCTTTTGAATTCCCGATGGGGATTACTTTCGTTATCATAATCTTCTCCACAAAGTAATTACAATGTAACAATATTACTTCTATTTATCAACAATTAATTTTAAGGAAGAATAAAAAACGATGATAAAGGCGCGAAAGACCGGGGGTGTTCCCCCCGGTCTTTCATCGTCTTACAGGACCTCTTCGAGACCGTAATCCTTTCCGTATTTTTCCACAATAAAATCGATGTCCTTGTCGCCGCGCCCGCTCAGGTTTACCAGTATTGACTGACGGGAATTGTCACGGGCGATCTTCATCGCCTCGGCAACGGCATGGGCACTCTCCAGGGCGGGAATAATCCCCTCTTTTTTGCTCAATTCAAAAAAGGCATCGATACTCTCCTTATCCGTGGCGGATGTATAGGTGACGCGTTCATCATCCTTCAGCATGGAGTGCTCAGGCCCCACTCCGGGATAATCAAGACCACTGGCCACGGAATAGACCGGCGAAGGCTCACCCTTTGCATCCTGCAGGAGGTAACACTTGAAACCGTGAATAATACCCGGCCTGCCGTAGCTGATAGTGGCGGCATGGTCTCCTTCTTTAAAAGAAAGACCCGCGGGCTCCACGCCGACAAGTTTTACTTCAGCATCATTGAGAAAAGCTGAAAAAATTCCCATGGCATTGCTGCCGCCGCCGACACAGGCCACCACGTTATCAGGAAGTTCACCGGTCATCTCAAAAAACTGTTCCCGCGCCTCGATACCCACGACACGCTGAAAATCACGCACCATCATGGGAAAGGGGTGAGGCCCCACGACAGAACCGATGCAGTAGATGCTGTTCACCGGGTCTTTAAGGTACGCCTCAAAGGCGGAGTCCACCGCCTCTTTCAATGTTTTCAGGCCGTGAGAAACCGGCACAATCTTGGCCCCCAGGATGCCCATGCGTACCACGTTGGGGTGTTCCTTAACGATATCGACTTCCCCCATATGGATCTCACACTCAAGGCCGAAATAGGCGGCGGCAGTTGCAAGGGCAACACCGTGCTGTCCCGCGCCGGTTTCAGCGATGAGCTTCTTCTTGCCCATGTACCTGGCAAGCAGTGCCTCGCCCATGCAGTGGTTCAGCTTGTGGGCACCTGAATGGTTCAGGTCTTCACGCTTGAGATAAATCCTGCCCCCCAGTTCATTTGAAAGGCGTCGGCAGAAATAGACCGGTGTGGGGCGCCCCTGGAAATGCTTGCGAATGTCCCGCAGCTCTGAAATAAATTCATGGGACTTGCTTATGGAAAAGTATGCGTCAGTAATCTTTTCCATCTCCTTTTGCAGTTCAGGGGGGATAAAACTTCCCCCATATTCTTTAAAAAAACCGGCTTTATCAGGATAGGTTTTAAAATAATTATGCATAGTATTCTCCTTCTGGTGCTCTCTGTAACAGCTTGAACACGGGTCTCATTCTGTCAATAAAAGAATGTCCCGGTTTCATGAAAGGCGGGTGCGCACTTCTCCCCCATTGACGAGTTCTGAAACAGCGGCAAGCATTACCGCCATGTATTCTTTCATTGAATCGGCAAAAAGCAGGGGGTGGAAGTTCTCCCGCCCCACAACCCGGCGGCTGAGCCGTGAACCGTCGAAAACCTCAACCTCAAAATTACAATCCCCTGCCATGAGGGCCTTCAGCGAGGCCAGGGGCACAGCGCAGAGGGCCTCAACCTCGCCGTCATTGAAACGATAACCATCAAGGCCCCGGTCATCCCGCAGAAGATAGACATGCTGAAACTCCCGGTGAAAGCGCCCTTTTTCCTCATGTTCCTGGTAACGAAAGTAACCGAGATCCACCAGGTCATTCATCTCCGGCCGGATGCCAATCTCCTCTTCGGCCTCTTTCTGTATCTTTTCTTCTCTCAGGCCAAAGGGGACATGCCCCCCCACAGTAATATCGAAACAGCCGGGATAGCTGTCCTTAAAAGAAGCACGTTTTTGAAAAAGCAACTGCGCGTCACCATCATGCAGGCGCACCACCCAGAGATGTACCCCCTCATGGGGAATCCCCTCCATGTGGGCCCTGCTCCGGGGCACCGCCTCACCTGTTGGCTCACCACGCTCCCAGTCCCAGGCCTCGAGCATTTCTTCATTTTTATGTGTCATATTCACCTTTCCTCTGGTTCTACAGGATTTTTCTTTTTCACTATAAAAAAAGGCAAGAACAATTCCCGGGACGAAACCTCCCGTTTTTCAATGAAAAAAAATCAGTTTTTCGCCGATATCAACTACAGGTAGCGGTATAACCTGAAAAAATTTATAATACTTTACGAACAGGCCGGTTTTATGACACAAAAATCACAAAAGAGACTGAAAAAGGTCTTTTTCCCCCTGGGGGTCTTTTTTCTCGTCTACATCATCCAGGCCCTTATTTCCATCGGTGCCGTGGGATTCTATTTCATCCATAACGGCTCTGAGCGCATCAATGATATTGTCACCTACACAAAGGATTATTCCCTCACCATGGGTGATGCCTTTGCCGATGCAGCAGAACTGAGCTACCGTGCCGGCTCCTATACGACCCTGAAAAACCTCTACCAGGAAAAAATCAGGAAAAATACCATTGACGAGGCCTTTTTTGCCCTGAAAAACGGCAAAATCATGGTCCACTCCAGCAAAGAAACCGTTAAAGAACTGAAAGGCAACCTTGCCAATGATGAGTTCTCCTACAACCTTGACATGATACAACAGCCCCTGAAAGAAAAAAAAGGGAGCATTACCTTTACCGACTACAACATCATCGAGCTGCGCACCCCTTTTAAAAGAAGGGAACGAAAACTCCTGCAGAAATATCTTTACGAACCGATTGAATCAACAGGATGGCTTGTCACCCGCGCCGTCTTTAGCAAAAACAAACCCGTGGGCACTGTCAGTTTCATTATAAGTAAAAAACGTGTCTTCAACTATATCAAAGGCCATATAGAGACATCCCGGCGCTACCTGACCCGGGCCCTTGCCGGTTCCGGGGTATGCGCCCTTTTCATATCACTTTTTGTTTTCTTCCGTTACCGGAGCATTCAAAAAAAGACCGAAAAAATCGTTGCCGCCCGAACCGGGGCTCAACCCGCTGCCGGGCAGAAAATACGCCCTGTAACACCCCTGCCCCTGCCCGGTGAAGGAACCGTGGCGGCAGAACCAGCCGCAGCCGAAGACGGGTTTACCATTGATCTCTCTGCTGAACCGGCAGAAACTGCGGAGAGTGAAAGCATATCCATGGATGAACTGGTCAGCCTCGACGGAAAGACCCCTGCCACAGACATTTCCACGAAAATTACCGCCATGAAAAACAGGCAGGTAAAAGACCCCATTCCCGCAAAGGAGAAAGAGAGCAGCCATGATCTTCATTGACCATACAGAGGTACTTGAAGGACAGGTAGCGGTCATTGACCTCACCGGCCCCCTGGACAGCGACAGCAGCAGTGACTTCGAGCAATACGCCAACCGGATACTCGACGGCGAGACCCGCTACATCATTCTCAACATGGAAAAGGTCGACTATATCAGCAGCGCCGGTATCGGCCTGGTCCTCTACCTTCAAAAAACAATTATCCGCCGCGGGGGGTACTTTGTTCTTTTCAACCTGAACGGTGAAATTTCCCGTCTTTTTTCACTTCTCGGCTTTGACCGTGTTCTCGCCATGGCAAAGACACGTATCGAGGCAATGGAAATCGTTGACCGCCAGATGGAACTCCGCGACTACGGAGAAGAAGACTACAAAGAGGCGCTGTCTGAAAAAACAGCCGACAGTTTCCGGGAAAAGGCAGAAACAGAAACGACAGAAAAAGATATTATGCAGGAAGTCCATGCAACTGAAGATGAACCGGCACCATTCCCTGCAATGGAACAAAAAGAAAGCCCCGCCCCCATACCGGGACAAAGGGACGAAACAGGCACCGTGGGGGAAGAACACCTCTTTGAACCCTTTATTGTCGAATGTACCCGATGCGGGGCCCTCATTCGCATCAAGTCCCCCGGCACATGGCTCTGCCCCGACTGCCACGCCTCCTTCTCGGTCAGCGATGAAATGACCGTATCCTATGAGTAAAAAGATCACCTTTCTGCTTGACCCGTGACACCTCTTCTATTACTTTAACAGAAGAGAGAAGGTTCTCCCCGGAAAGTTTCCTGCCGCAGCCCCCATGCAGGAACATCACAGACCGGAGATATCCCGAAAAATTATAACTGACAGGGAAAGGCAATGCCTGAAGCAGAAGGAAAAACTTTCGAATTCGAAGACTATTCTTCCATAAAAAGTGACTTACTAGAGCCCATTGACTACCAGCGACCCCCCCCGGAGGCCACCTGCGTAACAGAGGACTTCAGCGCCGTATGTCACTTTTCCGGCCTTCCCGATATCGCCTGCGTGAGACTTTTCTATATTCCCCGAAAAAAAATCGTTGAACTGAAATCGTTGAAGTATTATTACACCTCGTTTCGAAACGTGGGCATTTACCAGGAGGCGGCAACAGATAGAATCTACCGCGACCTCTACGCCCTTCTCGAACCTGAATTTCTCGAAGTCGAAACCGTCTATAACACCAGGGGAGGTATTGATACCACCTGTCTCATCAATTCAGAGATAACAGGAGATAAAGCTCCCCGAAAAAAAGAAATGGAGACATGACTTCCCCGCAACAAAATGAAGAAAAAATTTTTCTTGCAATTTTCTCCCTGAATAATTTCTTTCTTTTTTCAGACAACACTTTGGAGAAACCATTTAACCGGCAGGACAGAGTCACAAGCAATGCGAAAGAATATATTACTACTGATAACAGCCCTTATCTTTTTCGGGTGTTCCTCAACCGAAACGAAAAATGCCCGTCCCCCCTTTGAGCACTTCCTCATTGCCTTTGAACAGGACGGCGCCATACTCCCCGTTGAAAACCACCAGGTGAAACTGCGGAGGGCCCCCTTTGCCATCATCATCTATTTTACCGGCACCGACAGTATCTTCGTTCACGCTTCACCGGAACGAAAAACCCTTGATCTCACTGCAGAGGGAAAACCCCTTTCTGAACTCCCCGGCTTCAGCGAAAGTGAAATCCCTGAAAACCTCTACAACAGGGACGAGACCCTCTTTCTCTCTGAAAAATCCCCCGGTTTCTGGAAATATACCAGTGAAAGGGAACACAACTTCACCTCCGTAAAGCAGGAGAACAATGTCATCGTCTGCCGCAGAATCATCACCTCTCTCACGGATCATGATGCCGACGACAGGGTGACCCCCCTGGAAAAAACCGGCCTTGAAAACATTTTTTTGTCAACAATCAAGATGGAATGGAACGAAGATTACAGTAAGAAGATCGAACTGAAACGCCGGTATTTCATCCTTTCCTTCATCGATAGCGGCAAAGAATAAGAAATATTTCCACGGGAGTGCGCAGTGGCAACAGAAGAAACCCTTATTTCCTATGACAATATGAAAGCCCAGGTTGAGAGGGAAGTAACCACCTTTCTCACATCACATCCCGGCTTTGAGGAGATCACGCCGCCACGGGTATCCTATGAAAAAGGCTCCACCCAGGTATCCTTTCCCATCCCCCCCCTGACAGACAGCCTCCTCTTTGACTGCCTCCAGGTGGTAAAAAAACATATTGAGCATATACGCATTACTTCCTTTGACGACGGCCACTACGCCTTCCAGGCCCTGAACCGTAACATGTTCAAAACAGAAAACATGCTGGACAACCTGAAGGTTGAATTCTTCAGCCTGTTATCCTCGCGACTGGAGATTTCCAAGAAGGGAAACCTGACCCAGGAGGAAGTAAACACCGTAATAGAACTTTTTTTCTGCTGTTACTCCGCCGTACAGGAAGACCCGGCACTGCGCCTGAAAAAACTCGGCGCCACGGTGATGACAGACAACTCCGCCCTCACCTGGGACTACATTGCCGGCTACGAAGAAGTCAAGAGAAATATCCGTGAATCCATCATTCTTCCCCTGCAGAATCCTGATGTTTATGACAGCATCGCCGAAAAGACCCGGCGCGTCTTTGAATCGAACCGCCCCCGGGCGATACTCTTCGAGGGATCTCCCGGCGTGGGAAAAACAACAGTGGCACGCATCATCGCCGGCGAGGCATCAGCCCCCCTGGTCTACGTTCCCATCGAATCGATCATGTCAAAATGGTACGGCCAGTCTTCGCAGAACCTGTCGCAGATATTCGAGGCCTGCGAGGATATGGGCGGGGCAATTATCTTTCTCGACGAGATTGACTCACTGGCGGGGTCCCGTGACCAGAATATGTTCGAGGCGACACGGCGTCTTCTATCGGTACTCCTGCGCAAACTCGACGGCATCGACGCCGCAATGAACACCATTACCATCGGCGCCACCAACAGAAAGGGTGACCTTGACCACGCACTGATCAGCCGCTTCGACCAGTCTATAAACTTCCCCCTGCCCAACGCCTCTGAAAGAGCGGCAATTTTCGGCAACTATGCCTGTCACCTGAATGAAGAAGAACTCGCTGTACTGGGAGAACGGAGTGAAACCCTCTCCGGCAGAAACATCAAGGACGTCTGTGAGTTTACAGAAAGGCGCTGGGCCCGCAAAATCCTTATCCAAAAACTGGAACCCTCAGCCCCTCCGGGGGAATACTACCGCCGTTCCATTGCCCTCTGGATGAAACAATAAAACGTTAATGGCGATAATTGAAGGCGAGGATCGCCATCCTCGCCCTCAATTATCGCCATCCTCGCCTTCAATTATCGTTTATCAATCTCTTCACCGACTCCTTTTTTAACCTCTTCCTTAATGGCCTCTTTTCCCTTCTCCTTCCATGTATTCAGGTGGAGTTCTTCCTTTTTCTTTTTCAGGTGGTCCATGATCTCCTGGCTGTTGGTGGGTATTTTTTCACCCTTGTAGACCATGAAACCGAGATATAAGGCCAGCACAATGAGCGACACAAGAAAAAGCTTAAAAAGCTTTTTCAATATGGTGATAATAATCATGATAGCGATAAGTATAACCAGCACAAGATAAAGGGTGTTGGAAGTTATAATATCAATAAGGTTTTCCATGGCGGATACATCTCCCTGTCATTCAACTCATGGCGATAATTCTCCCCATCTCCCGCAGCAAAGTCAACTTAATTTCAGCAGACAGAAAGAAGTAAAATTATTTTGTTGATTTTTTTCCACTCTACAGTTTATCCTGTTACTGTGGGTTAACATCATGAGGAAAAAACTACCTGCTTTTATCCGATTCAGGCCGCGGGCTGTTCTCACCCCCTCACATAAAGTTTTTTACACAGGGATAATTATTTGAAACGTAGTATAGCCAGCAGTCTCTGCAGATTTCGCATCGAAGATGAAGAAAAAATAACCGATACACTGGTCAAAAGGGAAATAGCCCAGGCCTTCAATGAACAGCGCTGCTTCCCCTTCTATCCTGACAGGGAAATCATTACCCTCATCCAGGAAGGCAATCCCGTTGAAATGTTCCGTGAACGTTTCATCGATGCCCTGAGAAAGACCTTTTCACAAATTGCCGACGGAAACCAGACTATAGAAAACCGCCTGAGCCAGGATGTTCGTCTTTCTGCCCGGCTCATCTCCGCCATGGGTTTTCTCTACCGGGCAATGGCAGAGGAAAACTATACAACCCTCCCTGACCGCCGTATTGTCATCATCAAGGAACGCCCGGGGAGTCCCACCCTCTTTCACATCTCAAATGAGTCAACAGTCATCGCCCACGTTGGCCAGGGCCCTCCCTGGACAGAGATATCAACCCTCTACCTGGGTCTCAATACCTTTTCCACCATGATCACCGAGCGAAAAAAAGGCGGCAGTGCCATTTTCGAGGCCTTCAAGAAACTCCTTCTCGTTGAAGAACGGGCCATAGAACTCGGTTTCGCCCATTCAGCGGTACAGTCACCGGAAATTTCCCGGTCACTGATGTTTCTCGTTGACCAGGTCATTGCCAATGTCCAGCAGGATGAAATAGAAGAGAAAGAACTTCCCGAGGCGCCGCCGGTAAAAAAATTCACCGATGCCAGCAGACGGACCATTCTCAAGGACCTTGACGCCCGCCTCGACAGGGACATCCTCAACTTCGACTACGACCAGAACATGAAGGCCATCCGTGCCCTGGAACGCTACGCCCGGCGCTATAAAAAGGCGGGTGACACCGAATCTCTTCACGAAATAGTGCGGCTTCTCGTTGCCGCATCAGGCCATGACATTCATGAAATCCGCAACAGGGCGAACCTCCTGCTTGAAAGGGTCCTGGCCCCAAAAGAATTTGACGCCCCCCTGGCGACCCGCTTTATCAACCTCAATGCGGGTGATTCCTATACCTTTACATTCAGACTCGATGCAAACCAGGAATACATTCTCCGCGTCTATCACAACAGGTCTAAAAATGAACTGGCCATCGACGGTGACATCTCCGTCGATGAGGTCAAGCTCCGCTACAAAAAAGATAAAGATGTCTTTATCGGCCAGTATACCTTCAGGGATTACGGGCACTATGATTTTGCCGTGGTACGCAAAAAGATCAAAAACACGGAATGGGTCAACGAACATGGATGCAACGGCCGTGTCAATGTAATCCCCGATGTAAGGGGAGAAATCCTTCTTGAAATTTTTACCGACATTCACGGGCATACCAAGGTTTACTGGCGTGACGGGGACAACCACCCCGGGCTCCTCTACAATGAATACGGTGAGGTTATACGCCTGGGCAACCTCGCGGACATTACCGCCCATCTCGAAGACATTAAAGAGCGCTACTGTATCACCTCCCTCTATCTCCTGGGAACGCAAAAAAGAGGCAACAACCGGGAAGACTGGGCCCCTGAGGCGAGTTCTCCCTCCCCCTTTTCACCCATGAGTCTTGTTGATATTGAACCGAGTCTCGGGGGAGAGCAGGAACTGAAAAAACTCGTTGCCCGCGCCCATGAATTCGACATCCGCGTCATCGTCGACATTATTCCCCACGTCAACAGGAGCAGCGACCACCTCCCCGATGAACAGATCGTGAAAACCTATGACGGAAACGGCAACCTTGTTTACCGCTCTTCTACTGACGGGCGTTACGGTTCATGGAACGATGGTAAACTTCCCAACTACCGCCTCTTTGCCGTGTGGGAGTGGCTCTCTCACTCCATAGGCACACTCATCGACGAATTTGACATTGACGGTATCCGATTTGACTCTGCCCACGCGGTACCGATCATGATGAAGAAGAATAACTTCCCCTTCATTTATGAGCAGAAAAGAGACCATGAAGAAATGGTCGAAGGGACCATCATTGTCAATGACCGCGAAAATGATCACTTCATCACCACGGGCTACTACGACTCAGCCTGCCGTGACCAGATCGCTGTCCCCCTCCATTACTATCTCATGCTCAATATTGAAAGGAAGTTAAAAGAAAAGAAGAAAGATTACTTTCTCCACATCGCTGAATGTTTCTGGGGGCATGAAAGATTTCTGACCCGCACGGGGCTGATACCCTACAACTCGTCCCTTTTTAAAATCTGTGAAAACATCATACACGGCAAAAGCGATGTCAGGGAAATATACCATCTCTTTGACCATTATTTCCCCGCTGTCCTGCCGGAAGGGACTGAACTCCTGGGCATACTGGGAAACCATGACGAACGCCGCGCCCTCAACACCTTTGGCCACCGCGGCCTGCGCGCTTCAGTAGCACTCACCTCTTTCATGAGCAACATCATCATGGACTACGAAGGAAGTGCCGAGGGTGAAAGCTGGAAGGTCTACCTTGACAACATCTACGTCAACTGGAACCAGTTCGAGTATGCCGCTAACCGCAGCGTTGACCCCTTTTACCGCGAATGGTACCAGTTTCACCGTAATGCGAAAGGGCGGGGATACCTGATCTGGGCGAACAACAACATGGTCGCCGCGGCAATGAAATTCACTGCCGAAACAATCTGGCTCGGGGCCTTCAACTTTGCCGAGGCGAACCAGGGGATCTCTTTGCAGTTTGACAACCCCAAGCTGCCCATACCTGATGAAGAATTCTACCGCCTCTCGGATGTCATCTTTTCCGACACCACGCACAGCTATTCCTATTTCAAGGGAAGTGAGCTCAAAATTTCCCGCATCAACACAACTGTTTCCTACACCGACAGGGTAAAACTCTTCAAACTCGACACAATTAAAAAAGACTCATTCTACAATGAACTGTTAAAAGATTCCTTTTCCCGTCTCTGTACACTCGCCGATGTTGATTCCATCGAAAAGAATTTTTCTTTCCAGGAAATCATCAAGCACTCACGAACCTACAAAGATGTCACACACTTTATCATGAAGCACCTGGTTCCCCTCTTCTGGGAAGAAGACCAGGAAACACTTCTCCTGGGAATGAAAAGATCTGTCTATCACCTCTTCAAAAAAGAAATACTCGCCGGAGAGGTGCTGCGCGGCTACAGCCGTTCCATGATGGAAGAGGATAACGAAGTCCTGAAATCCCTCGGCACACGCCTCACCCTCTATAACCAGCCGGGACCTCTTGTCTTCATGTCCGCTGAAGCTGATCCCTTTTCAAAAAGCGGCGGCCTCGCCAATGTTGTCTATGAACTGCCCCGTGAAATGGCCCGCCTCGGAGAAGAAGTTCATGTCATTACCGGCCTCTACCGTTTCGGTTCTCCCAAGGCTGAGGAGAAAATGCAGAAAGCAATCCAAAAATACGATATTACCTGGTCAGGGAAAAATATCCGTTTCTTTATCATGGGGGACCAGTACGAGGTGGGAGTCCATCACGGCATGGTTGACGGCATCCATTATTACCTTCTCGACCACTTTGAATTCTTTGACGGCCTCTACTGGGGCTTCACCTCTGATGAAAAACTGAGAAGACGTATCGCTTTTGCCCGTGCCTGCGCCGAGGTGATGACTGTCTTTGAGATCAAGCCCCATTTCACCTTTACCAATGACGCCTATACGGGTCTCTTTAACGGTATAGTCAGAAGTGACCAATATTATGCCCACAGTGAAACCTTTAAAAACAATACTTTTCTCCATGTTATTCACAACGGTGGCTGGCAGTACTTTGACTCCTATCACCGCCACGAAAATGGTTTTGACCTCTTCAACCTTTTCAACCTGCCCTCGTGGCGTGCCGGTGACTTCTGCGATCCCCTTCACGGAGACAGGCTTAACTGCATGGCAACGGGCATCCGCTTTGCAGACCGGACCATTACGGTAAGCCCCTCTTACGCACGGCAGATCGAATATGCCTGCGACGGCCTTGAGCATCTTCTGGAGAATGTTTTCGGCGTCAGCAACGCCATTGGAAACGATTTCAGAGAAAAAATCCTCAAACGCTTTGATGAATCATGTTTTGTCGACAACAACTATGCCTCACTTCTTGAACATATTCAGAATAACGACAGCCTGCGGCATAAAATAAAGCAGCGCTATCCTGAAATTCTTGATGGCCCCTTTGCGCCTGATGCCATTAAAGACGAAAAACGACGAGCTATCGTAACAAGAATGCGCAACAAGCTCCTCCTCCAGAAAGAACGCCATCTTGATGTAGATCCAGACGCCATACTTTTTTCCATGATACACCGCATATCAGAACAGAAGGGCTTTCAACTCCTTCTTGAGGCATCCGAAGGAATACTCCGAACCCTCGGCATACAGGTTATTGCAGGTGGCGCCATTGCATCGGGTGACCGGAGGGGTGAAGAAATTGCACACGGCCTCTCACGCCTTGCCGAATATTATCCCGGCAGGGTAAATGTCAATATCGGTTTTCAGGACGTTGCGGTCCCCCTCCTCTCCTCTGACCTTTTCGGCATGCCCTCAATGCATGAACCAGGGGGCATCTCCCAGCTCGAGGCCTTTGCGGCAGGAAGTCTCGTTGTTGCACGCGCCACGGGGGGATTGAGGGACACGGTATTCCCCGTTCAATTCGAAGGCGACACCGTTTCAGGTAACGGGTTTCTCTTTTCTGACTATCATTCCTGGGCTTTCTATGACGCCATGCAGCGTGCCGCATCATTTTTTAAAACGAATGATGAAGACACGATATATAATGCGCGGGTAAACGCAGAAGAATCAATCTACTTCTGGGACCGTCCCGCCCGCCAGTACGTCACAGAACTCTACAGGATGACCGAAACAATCAGAATACTTGACTAAATGAAAAAATTTAATCACACACTCTTTATCCTTTTCATCACGGTATTCATTTACGGCTGCCAGGAGAGTCTCCATCGTTCTGCCGATGAAAAGCCTGAATTTCTGCGCCAGATACGCAGCGAGCCGGTTATTCCGCGTCATGCCAATACCCTTTTTATCGCACCGGTAACAGCACCTGAAAAACACGGAGATGCCGCCGAAACACTGAAAGAACTGCTCATCCGAGAGCTGACCTCACAGGGACGACTCTCCATAATAAATGATAAAAAATACGATACCGACCTGCAGACAGTCATCAGGATATACACCTGGCAACTGCAGGTACTTTCTTTCACTTCAACGGGAACACCTGAAAGGAAACGCCTTCTCGTAAAGGCCATATGTTCTCTTTATGAAAAAAATAAAAAAAGTCCCGTCTTTTATCATGTACCTGTCCAGGCTTTCATAGAATATTCAAGTTCTACCGCTCCTGTTATTACTGACAGTGAAGCGGAAAACATGGTTCTCCAGGATCTGGCGCTGCGCATTGCTTCGCAGATACACAGTGGATGGTATACAGACCGCATGACAAACATTGAAAAAGGGAAAGAATAATGGCATATACAAAATACCCCGCAGCAAAGGAACTCATTTCCGAGCTGAAACAGGGAAAAACACGGCACACATACCTGATGCTGGGAGAAGAAGAAGGAGAGAAGGACAAAATTATCGCCCGTATTACCGGCATGATCATTCCCGATGAAGAAGACCGAAGAACAAATACAGGACGCTTTCATGTCGATACAGACCCTCTCCTCGGTGCTGCAGACTTTGCCCTCTCTTCTTCAATGTTCAGCCAGAAAAGGGTCTGCGTTATAAGAAACATTGACAGTCTGAAAAGCGGCAAAGAAAATCGCCGCCTTTTTTCTGACATGCTTGAAAACCTCCCTGAATCAAGCTGTCTTATCATGACAGCCGGGAAAAACCGCCCCCCGGATTTCATCCCTTCCAATTTCCTGAAAAAAATCGGCGTCTACCAGTTCTGGCGCCATTTCGATTCTGACATATTCCGCTATGTACAGAATTCACTGCAGCGGCATGGAATGATGGCAGACGACAGGGCTATCAAGGCAATAATCATGCGCACGGGAAATGATATCAAAAAAATAGATGAAGCAATTGAGATGCTGCGTTATTCTGGCCTGGAGTCTCCTCTGACAACAGCAGTCATTGAGAACATTATTTCAGACCAGAGAGATGTTTCTATCTATGAGTTCATCGAAGCACTCTTCAGCAGAAAGGCATCTACTCTGCGGCTCTATAAAAAAATTGCAGAAGAGGGAGTTCCGGAAGGCAGGATATTTTATGAAATCAACCGCCACCTTGATCAACTGGAAAAATATTACTATCTCACTTCAAGGGGCTCAGGTATAGATGAGGCAATAAAGGCATGCGGTGTCTTTTCAAAAAACAGGGATAAGTTCCTTTCTTTTACCCGCAGCTATTCAGAAGAAAAACTGAAAAAAATTTATCCCATCCTGGGTGATACTGAAATAAAAAGAAAAAGCGGTTCGCTTTCCAAAAGACCTGTTTCATCCCCCGTTTTCGAACTGACGATGAACATGCTGAAAATCTAAACGTGCCGGTCTATCATTTTTCGCACGATAATGCGCAGCTGTTCCCTGAAAATGACATCCCTTTCTCTGCTGAAACGGTCATAAAGGGGCAAAAGGGAATCTTTGTCATTTATACGAAAAAGAGCATAGAGGGCGGCAGACCTGACATAGCGCGAAGAATCATTCCTTACAATATTTAAAAGACCGGTAATGCTTCTCGATGACCGATAATTCCCCAGTGAATGGGCAATCTCGGCGCGCACGCGGTAATCTTTATCACCAAGGGCCCCGAGAAGTATCGAAAGATGATAGTTACGTGTCACCTGCCCCAGAACCTGTGCAGCCAGTATTCGAAGCCTGAAATGAGGGTCGCTAACCAAAACCTTTTGCACCGCCTTGACATGACCGACGTTCCTGATCTTTAACATCGTCTCAAGGATAAGGTATTTAATTTCCCTGTCTTTTTCCCTTGCCAGTTGAGAGGAAAGAGAAAAGGCTGCACCGGCATAACCTGTTTTATAAAGGGATTGAACCGCTGCACACCGGATATCCCTGTCACCACTGGAAAGTGATTTTACCAGCACAAAGTTTGACGAGGTATCGTTCATGCGGCCGATAATTTTCACTGCTTCAATTCTCACTTCGCGGTCTGTATCCTGCAGGGCCGCCCGTCTCACCAGGAATACCGCCTGGCGAAGGTTATTTTTTTCGATGCACCGGAGAGCATATATCCTGACTGATTTTACCGGATCTCCTGTCATATCGGTAATCATCTTGTAAAAACGCCTGTCATAGAGAGACTGCATTGCCTCCAGTGCGTAAATCCTTTTAACAGGATTTTTATCTCCCGCCATGAGAAGTATCAGTGGATAGATACGGTCATCTCCGTTTTTTTTTAAAATTTCCCTGGCAGTCTTTCTTACAGCACTGAAACGACTGTCAAGCTGGCGTGCAACGGGTAAAACAATTCTACGGTCCCCGAAAGATGCAACATGCTTCATAACCTCAATTTTCAGGGGAAATGAACCTGTCTCCTTCAGAATATCAAACCAGTAGAGCATGGTATTTTCACTGCCATACATCTTCATAGCCTTCGTGTAAACCGCCCTTTTTTCGTAATCATCGGTATCGGTTATTGCCTTTGCAAGACGAGGTAATAATGCGACAGGCTTTTTCTTTTCGATAAAGGCAAGGGCTTCTTTCCTCTGTGAAGACATAATAGACGTGAGCTTCTGAAAAAGAAGATCACTAGCAGTATCACTGTTAGCCTCGCCACGAATAACAGCAGTACCACCCGCAGCAAAAAGGAGAAACAGAACGCATGTCAATGATAGAATAAGATTTTTTTTAGATTTCATCATAAACTCTGTCACTCACAGCACCATCTGCCGTGTATTAAAATGAAAAAGGCCGTATCATAAAGATACAGCCATTTAACGGGATTTTTGCATCACACTACTGCTTGAGTGAACCGGTGAGATAATTCTCAACAATAGCTGTAATCACTTCCTGGTCCATTACATCTCTGCCCGATTTATCATACTCGTAAACAATAAGCATTATTCCGCCTACAAGCATTGATGAGGTTATTCTCGGATGGATGTTCTCTTTAAATATACCCTGCTTCTTTAGTTCGGCAATCTCTTCTGCAATAACGTTCTTGATACTTTCCACGGAACGATTCACTCGATCTACAACTTCCTGATCAATGCCGACAATATCTTTAAAAATTAACTTAATGACAATGGGTTCGCTGAGAATCATTGCAATGGACTGATAGATACGGTTCTTAATAAAAGTGATAATGGAGTCCCTGTCCGGGCTGCCACTGAGAAACTCATGAAGATCATCCTGATCAAGAACGTCTTCAATTTTCTCAATAACAGAGTCCATGAGTGCGTAGAGTATTTCTTTTTTATTGCTGAAATACTGGTAAACCGTTCCCCGTGCGATATTCAGTTTCTCACAAACCTGACCTATATGAGTGCTCTGAAACCCCTTATCGATAAACATTTCCTTTGCAGTATCGATAATCTGCTGTTTTCTGCGTTCTCCCTTAGGTGGCATAACAAAACCTCATTTATCCTCTTGAACGACCCGCCCCGGAAACCTTTCGGCCCTTGATCTGTTATTTAAATCAAGCGCCCCGATGACCTTTTCATTCGCCTGATTTCTTCTTTCAGGGGAATAAGAGCTTCTTTTAACTCCTTGATCATCTCGTCAGCCCTTTCCTGGAGTTCCTTACTCATCTGGTCCTTTCCATTCCTGCGCAAATTAAATCTCTTTTCAAGATATGCCTGTGTAAAGTTGATAATAATAAATCTCTTATATTATCGTCCTGCAGGTATCATTTGCTGAAGCTTAATCGCTGACGAAATTTCCAAATAATGAATATATAATTTTAAATAGATATTTTATTCAATTAATGTAAAATATAATTTACGGGAAATGCGGGTCAACAATTTTTCATATAATATTCATTTATTTTATAGATAAAAATTTTAATTAGTATAAATAATAATCAGTCATAATCTCCATTTTCCACGAAAAAAGGGCTCCCTCAAGGGGGGCCCTTTTTCTCTACCGCCAAACTTAAAACTTCTCAGGCGCTTATATCAAGTCCGGCACCTGGAACTGAATTATTTTCAATTATTTTTATTTCAGATCCAATGAGCATAAATAGAAAATGCTGAACATCGCGCAGGTCCATCATGACCTTCTCTCTCTCCCTGGCTTCTGCATCTTCCCGGGCAGTTCTGAATTGTTCAATATCAACACCACCTGTCTTCTGTTCTGCTGTGAGTTCACGATCCTCCCTGCTTTGCAGATCATGGGAGAAAAATTCACTGCTGGTAATTATGTTATACTGTGTATTGACATCCATTTCAGATACCTCCTTCCCTGGAGCCTTCTGTTTAAATTTTCGGCAAAAATTAAATTTTCAGTTATAGAAAAATTAAAAAAATTATCGGATTTTACCCGATATTATTCAAACAGGCAAAAAACTGCTTACACTTATTTTATTTATACTATAAATTTTATATACAATAACATTTGTTGTTCCCAGGCATAATATCTTGATGCCTGTAGCAAGGGTGTGCCATATCAAGCTTGTCGAGATATTGAAATGTTTACATTGAGAATACAGGCCATTGCTGACAAAAACATCGAACAATATAAAGGCATCAGTCCCGGCATGCCGGGACTGCAGAGAATTTTATTTTTTCATTGCGCCTTCTGTCTTTTCATGTTTACTGGTTATAGACTGGACAAAGAAGGGTACTCTTACCGGATGCTCTAACCGGCATCCAGCGAAAGGGTATTGTCTGTTCTCTAAACAAATAAAAAGATAGATTAAAATTTTTTTTGAAAATTACGGGAGTGATACTAAATGCGTAAAAAGAAATTTATATTCGAACTCTACCAGGTATACAAGGTACTCTTCTTCTACCCCTTCCTGGCCATTAACACGGCAGTTCTCGGGACCATCGCGGCATTCCTTGCCATACTCGTTCATCCCCGGGTTGCCTCCATCTGCGGCATCATCTGGTCGCGCCTCAACAGCTACTTCACCCCCATGTTCGTGCGTGTTAAAGGGAAAGAAAATATTAACAAAAACCAGAGTTATATTATCGTTGCAAATCACCAGAGCCAGTATGATATTTTCGTTCTCTACGGCTGGCTTCCCATGGATTTCAAGTGGGTCATGAAAATTCAACTGAGAAAAGTTCCCTTCCTCGGCTATGCCTGTTACAAGATAGGTCATGTTTTCATTGATCGTTCCAATCCCCAGGCGGCAGTGGACTCCATCAACAAAGCCAGGGAACGTATCACCAATGGCACTTCCATTGTCTTCTTTCCCGAAGGGCACCGCAGTGATGACGGCAATCTCATCCCCTTCAAGAAGGGAGCCTTCAAGTTTGCCCTTGACATGCAGCTTCCCCTGCTACCGGCAACCATCCTGGGAACAAGGGATATACTTCCCTCAAATACAACTGACCTTTTCCCCGGCCGGGCAAAACTTGTTTTTCATAAACCCATTGACATTTCACCCTACACAGAAGAAAACATTGAAGACCTCATGGAAGAGACGCGAAAACGGATACAAAAGGGGCTTGAGGACAATAAAAAATGAAAGATAAATATGAACAGATAATTGCAAAAGGCAGAAAACTTCTCGCAGATATTCCCTGCCGCTTTGCAGAAATACGCCTTGCCGCCGGGACCGGTACCTCCATTTCCCTGGCGGGAGACCAGATCGATGTCTTTACTTCCGGTGATACCATCGGCGGGTCTGTCCGGGTTCTCCACCGGGGGGCATGGGGGTTTACTTCCTTCAACGACATGGCATCCCTTGAAACAATGGTTTTACGGGCCAGGGAGATTGCCGAAGAAATCGGTGCGGATGAACCGGCAGGGGTGATTAAACTTCCCCCCATTGAAAAAAATTATGAAATTACCTTCGAAGAAGATTTTCGTTCTATCCCCCTTGAAGAAAAATATCAGCTCATCAAAACGTATAACGACATTTTAAAAAATGACAGCCGCATCCAGACAACGCGTGCCGGCTACCGCGACACCGAAGGCTACTACATCTACCTGAACAGTGAGGGAAGCGTGGCAACCTATAACCGCCTTTTCTGCGGCATCTCCCTTTCATCCGTGGCGAAAGACGGCGCCCTCATCGAACCCTACCATGAATCAATAGCGGGTTACGGCGGGTATGAAATCGTGCGCGGTAAAGAGGAGATGGCCGAAGAGGTGGCAAAGACCGCCGTTGACCTGTTAAAAGCCGAATCGATGCCCGGGGGAAACTACACCGTGGTGGCTGACCAGAAGCTCTCCGGGGTCTTTATTCACGAGGCCTTCGGTCACCTCTCCGAGGCCGATTTTGTCTACGAAAACGCGCAGATGCGCAGCATGATGGAACTGGGCCGTGAATTTGGCACCGATATCCTTAACGTCTATGATGACGGCAGCATTCCCCGCATCGCCGGCTATATTCCCTTTGATGATGAGGGTGTTCTCCCCCGCAAAACAGCGCTTATACGCAATGGCCGCCTGGCGGGGCGTCTCCATTCACGGGAGACTGCAGAAAAAATGAACGAAGAGCCCACGGGCAACGGGCGTTCCATCAGCTCAATGCGCAAACCCCTGGTACGAATGACCAACACCTATATCGAAAACGGCCCTCACAAGAAAGAGGACATCTTTGATGCCGTTGACGATGGCATCTACTGCTGCGATGTCATCGGGGGACAGACAAACCTGGAGATGTTCACCTTTTCCGCCGGCTACGGTTATGAGATCAAAAACGGTAAAAAAGGAAAGATGTTCCGTGATGTTCAGCTTTCGGGCAACGTCTTTACCACGTTGAAAAACATTTCCATGATCGCCGATGACAGGGCCATGTTCGGCGGCCTCGGGGGCTGCGGCAAGGGAGGACAGGGCCCGCTTCCGGTTTCTTTTGGCGGGCCCCATATGCTTATCAATGATGTGATGATCGGGGGAAGACAATGACCACAGGCTACCGAAAACTGATTCCACGGGAGGCGCGCTGGCATGACATACTCAACGTGGAAAGCCGCAGTTCCAGCATATCCTTCAAAAACAACCGTCTTCACGGTATAACCGAAAAAGAAAACAGCGGCATGGGTATCAGGATCAATATTGACGGAAGAACAGGCTTTTCCTTTACCAATGATGAGGCGCGCCTTGCCGGTGTAACTGAGAAAGCGGTAGAACTGGCCCGTTTTGGTGACCGGGAAGGTTACAATCTCCCAGAAAAGACTGAGACTCCCTTTGAACCCTATGATACAAAAATTGAAAACATCAATACCGCAGATGAAATCAAGAAGGGAAAAGAAACCATAGAGAAACTGCGCGGTGTTTACCCTGACATTCATGCCGACCTGAGCATTAATGTTTCTGCGGGGAAGATGAGACTGGAAAACAGCCGCGGACTCGATGCCGCCTACCGAAACTCCTACTATGCTGTTTCCGTTTCCGCCACCTACATTCCCGAAGAGGGAAGTAAAATAGATGTCTGGGAAAGCATCTCCTCCCGGAGCTCCCTTCCCTTTCTTCACCTTGGGGATAAACTCCTTGATAAAATCAAAAAGGCTGAAAAAATCATTTCATCCAAAAGCGGGCGCATTCCCGTCATCATGAGCCCCCGTGCCTTCAGCCGCCTCCTCGGTATCATTGCCTCAGGGCTCGATGCCCGCTCCGTTTTCAAGGGCATTTCCCCCTTTGAAGGACGCCGGGGAGAGAAACTCTTCAGTGAAAAACTTACCATCGTCGATGATCCCCTTGTCGATGGAAGCCCCTACAGCTTTCCCTTTGATGATGAAGGGATAACGGCACGAACCAAGAACCTCATCGCCGAAGGAACAGTAGAAAATTTCATCACTGACCTGAAACACGCGGAGCGCCTGAACATCGAGGCCATGGGAAACGCCTCACGCAGCTACTCTTCACTTCCCTCCCCGGCATTCAGCAGTGTCATCGTTGCGCCAGGGGACACCCCCCTTGCGGATCTTCTCAAGACAATGCCGCAGGCCATACTGGTGGAGTCATTCATCGGCCTTGGCCAGTCAAACACACTGACAGGAGAATTTTCGGCGAACCTTGATCTCGCCTACATGGTGAAAAAGGGAGAGACTGTAGGGCGCGTCAAGGACTGCATGGTAAAGGGCAACCTGTTTGAATTACTTAAAGGTGATATTATCATTTCAGAAGAGAGAGAACTTCTCGGATCATCCCTTGTCCCCCATCTCCTCATTCCCGCCGTGGATTACACAACGCAGGGGTAGTTAAAGAAAGGGGCGAATATCCGTGGGTATCATGCCCGCTTTGCGCGCCGCTTCGAGTCCCTGGTCTCCGTCTTCAAAGACCTGGCACTTTTCCGGGGGAACCTGCATATGACGGGCGCAGGTAAGAAAGGTCTCCGGTGCGGGCTTATGCTCAGTCACATCATCAGCACTCACAACAACAGAGAAATAATCTGAAAGACCGGCGGCGTGAAGAATCTTATCAGCCATATGCCTGCTTGATCCAGTGCCGACCGATACGGGGCGCTTACCGGCATTTTCTTTCAAAAGATCAATAACCATTTCAATGGGCTCAACACGGTCAAGGTGTTCGAGAAAAGCGTTCTCTTTAATTTCCGTTGCTTCATCGGGATCGATGGAAAGATTCATCTCCTCACTGAGAAGGGAAATAATCGTTCTGGTGGGGATACCCGCATAGTGATGAAATATTTCCCGGGTGAATTCAAAACCGTAGTTGCGGGCCATTTTTTTCCATGCCTCGAAATGGATCGGCATGGTATTTACCAGGGTTCCATCGAGATCAAATATCAGACCTTCGGCCCTGTTGTCGATTGAGAGTGTCATACTTCCTGCACCTCTTTTTATTTTTTGATCAGTTCTTTCCAGCCTTCAGTATCCAGCCCGACGACAGATTTCCCTTCGCAGCGAACAACAGGTGTTTTCATTAAAAACGGCTCTTCGAGTATTTTTTCCACCGGGTCATGCTGGACATACTGCAGGTTCATTTTTTCATAGAGTTTCCCCTCACGGTCAATGAGCTCCTCCGGGGTGATGGAACGGAGTATATTTCTTACCTCACCCGCTTTCAGAGCTCCTTCTCCAAGATCTTTGAAATGGGGCTTGAGACCCCGTTCCTTGAAAAACCTGAGTGCTTTCTGGGTGTTTTTACATTTTTTGGTTCCAATAACCTGAATGTTCACCGTGGCTGCTCCTGTTATAAAGTGAAGGTCAGCTAACCAGATGAGTGTCTCATTTTCAATAAAAAAAAGGCCGCAGCGGCAGTGCTTCGGAAAAGTAAACCTTCAGAAGCACATGCCGTGCGGCTCCGGGATTTATGTGGGTTATGCAAACTGTTACACAAAAGTCAAACTGACTCTAAAAGGGACGTCAGCCGCCCCCCGAAGGGGCACATCTTGAAGAAGATGAAGCACTTGAAAATGAAGATATCCGCTTGCCCGTGTTAGTAGACCCGCATGCCGGGCAGGGTACGTTCTTATCGTCTCCTATACGTCTCAATTCAGAAAATTTTTCCTGACAATCACTGCAGGTGAATTCATATATCGGCATAGCGGCAATCAATACTCCAAATGTTTAATATATACTAATTTACTAAAATACTTTATAACGTCAAGATTTTTTTTAATTTTTTATTTTCAGGTGAATTATCCGGTAGAATACAGAATTATTCACCTGAAAAAATTATACATCAATCGTGTTCATGCTTTCCAGCGGCGGTAATGGTGAGATCTCCACGCTTTACGCTTTTTACAGATTTGAGTTTATCCGCAATTGTCTTAATATCCTGTGTCTTTCCACGAAGTATCAGCACCTCGAGGCAGTTATGTTCATCAAGGTGGACATGAGTGGTGCTGACAATGTTCCCGTAATGATGGTGCTGTATATCATTCAGCTTATCAGAAATTTCTCTCACCTCGTGGCTGTAGACAAGGGTAAGGGTACCCACTGCTTCTGCATCAGGGTCTGAGGTGTCATTGGCGTCGATCATGTAACGGATAAGGTCCCGTATAGCCTCCGATCGGTTTACATACCCCTTATCCTCGATGAGACTGTCAAAACGGTTTAGAAGTTTCTCATCGATGGAAACTCCAAATCGGATTATATTCTGCATCTGCTCCTCCGAAAGAAAGTAATTAGAGCGATTTTTGCTGTTTTTCCAGCCAGTTCACCCATTCAGTCATTTCAGTATCCTGCGTTGCAGCAACTTCGAAGACGTCCATGTTGCCGTTGAGTTTCTTAACATCATCCATGAAACTGTTACGGTTAAAATTTGTATACTGCATCAAATCGACTTTGTTAACAATCAGTGCGGAGGCTTCATGAATCAGGAGGGGATATTTGGCCGGTTTATCATCACCCTCGGTCACACTGATAACAGCGATCTTATGCTGCTCTCCAATATCAAACTCGGCAGGGCATACAAGGTTGCCCACGTTCTCAATAAAAATAAAATCAAGCTCTTTCAGGTCGAATATCTTGAGCGATTCTTCTATGCTCAAGGCCTCGAGGTGACAGGCGCCATCGGTATTAATCAGGGTGATGGGAATATCATGTTTCTGAAGTCGAACTGCATCCCTGTCAGTGGCAACATCACCTTCAATAACGGCGACATTGTATCCTTTTTTTTTCAGTTCAGCAATGGTATTTTCCAGGACCGTGGTTTTCCCCGCACCAGGTGATCCAATAAGGTTCACCATGAGGACACCGTTCTCCTTGAGTAATACACGCAGTTCATCGGCCTTTTCCTCGTTAGCGCCGAAAATATTTTTCATTACAGTAATTTCCATTTTAATTCTCTCCTTCAATATTCTTGAGCAAGAGTTCCTGCCCCTGTATCATCTCAAGCCGGGTTGAATCGCAGGAGGGACAGATGTAAACATTTTCTTCCACAGTAAATTCATGGTCACAGGATTGACACCGCATGATAATGGGAAGAAATTCCATCTCCAGTGCTGCATCTTCGGCGATTGTTTCTTTTGTTATCGCCTCAAAGGCCATTTCCATGGCCACGGGTACAACCTGTCTCATCTTTCCAATAGTCAGGGTTACCCTGTCAATTTTTTTTAGATTATTCTCACGGGCCACATCTTCGATAATACTGAAAATGCTGGACACGATGGAAAATTCATGCATAAAAGACCTGCTCTGTTCACTGCCCTTCACTGCCTTCGAGCAGTGATGCAGGGCATAAAACATGTTATAAAAAAAATAATTGTAATATTACGTCAGAATGATTCCAGCAGGGATAAAAGTCTATAAATTTTTTCAATGGTCCTGAAAAAGAAAAATGTCATTATAATTCCCACTACTGCTCTATGAAGAAAAAGCCGCCCGAAGGCGGCTTTTCCCTTTATACACATATCTTTTAACAGACCCTGAATTTTGAAATCTCACGGTCACCTTCCATCACATGCACCGCACATGCAATACAGGGATCAAAGGACCTGACGATTCGTGCTGCTTCAATGGGGTTCTTTGGATCAGAGATGGGCGTACCAATAAGAGACTTTTCGACAGGACCGTAAATGCCCCTGTCGTCTTTGGGGCCGCAAAACCATGTCGTGGGAACAACACACTGATAGTTGTCAATCTTCTTGTCCTTGACGACGATCCAGTGTCCCAGGGCTTGCATCAAACGTTGTCGATGAAGAAAATGACTTGCATCAAGTTGAACCAATGAT
>CAZHNW010000055.1:0-28190 GCA_964534225.1 uncultured Leptospirales bacterium
ACTCTACCGGCTGAGCTACAGGGGAATGAGTACGCTCATATTTTATGTTATTCCCGTTGTATCCAGTGGTTAATCCCGACGTATCGGGACTCTACCGGCTGAGCTACAGGGGAATGAGTACGCTCATATTTTATGTTATTCCCGTTGTATCCAGTGGTTAATCCCGACGTATCGGGACTCTACCGGCTGAGCTACAGGGGAATGAGTACGCTCATATTTTATGTTATTCCCGTTGTATCCAGTGGTTAATCCCGACGTGTCGGGACTCTACCGGCTGAGCTACAGGGGAATGAGTACGCTCATATTTTATGTTATTCCCGTTGTATCCAGTGGTTAATCCCGACGTATCGGGACTCTACCGGCTGAGCTACAGGGGAATGAGTTTTGTAAAGACAAGAAGGTTAATAACAAACAGACCCGCTCTGTGTCAATCAAAAATGATAAACTTTTTTTGAAAAAAATAAGAAAATCGGGTGGGAAGGGGATTCGCAGGCTGATAATTGAAAAAAGGTGTATATACTTCCCATAGGGAACAAAAATCCGTTAAAAATCTGCTTTACACCAGTTATTAAGAGGCTATATTGAGCAATTATTTCAATGGAGTGATCTATGACACGTGAGGAGCAGATAAGGCAGCTTGCTGAAGATAAAAACGCCCTGATAATGGCCCACAACTACCAGCCAGCGGAAATTCAGAATATAGCCCATGTTACGGGGGATTCCCTGGAACTTTCCCGCATCGCAGCAGACAATGACGCGGACATCATCGTTTTCTGCGGTGTTCACTTTATGGCAGAGTCAGCATCGATCCTTTCGCCTGATAAAAAAGTACTACTTCCTGAACCTTCAGCGGGATGTCCCATGGCGGACATGGCAAATGCAGAAGAATTAAAGTCCCTTAAGGAGAAACACCCTGATGCGAAGGTGGTTACCTATATCAATTCCACTGCAGCGGTCAAGGCCCTGTCAGATGTAATCTGTACTTCCTCCAATGCCATAGACATTGTCCAGAAGATCGATGCAGAGAAGATAATTTTTGTACCGGACAAAAACCTGGGACAGTACGCATCGCGGTTCACTGATAAAGAAATCATTCTCTGGAAGGGCTACTGTCCCACTCATGACAGCTATTCACCGGATAACCTGAAAAAAGTTAAAGAAAAGCACCCCGGTGCCCTGGTAATTGTGCATCCCGAATGCAGGCCTGAAATCATCGACGAGGCTGACGAGGTCTTTTCCACGGGAAAAATGGTAAGCTTCGTCCGGGAAACGGATGTCAAAAAAATCATTGTAGGGACCGAGTCTGACATGATCGTCAAACTGCACAGTGTGGCGCCCCATATCGAGTATATCCCTGCCTCAGATTCGTTCACCTGTCCTGACATGAAAAAAATAACCCTTGAAAAATTATATAATTCCCTGCTTAATGAAGAATACGAAATAACCGTCAATAGTGATATACGCAAGGCGGCGCGCCATGCCCTTGACCGTATGCTTGAACTGTCCTGAGAACACGGGAGATAACTATGACAGATACACTGAAGAGTGACCAGGGTGACACACTTCATCATGAGACAGACAGCGAAAATATTAACATTCTTCGAGAGAGAACATTTACTCCTGAACTGCGCAGCCTTGTATCCCGTATTTCTCGTAATGAAGTCGTAACCGGAGGCAGTGAAAAGGAGACAGGAGAGTCAGCCCCTGAAGATATGGGGCCTAACGAACTTTTAAAGGCCCTGCACAGCCTCTTTTACGAAGTGAAATACATGGAAGAGCTGCAGAATCTTCACCCCGCCTTTCATCGTACTCTTTTTTTTGATTATGGGGGAAGTAAAGACAGCCGTCAACGCCTGCTCGAGATCATGACCTCAATAGATTCAACCCTGAAATGGTTTGCCCTGTACGCTCCCGATGTCAGGCAGAAGGCATCGTTACCCGCAGTACTCGTACCGGAAACCCCTGCCGGGCAGAACATGATTATCGGGTTCCACGACCCGGTTTTTTCTGCACTGAGCGAAAAGATTTATGTTCTCACCGCTGACGCTGACACTGATGTCTCGAAGAGTCTCTTCCAGGCCTTTTTTGATGATAATCCCGGGGGAAGTGTGACCTTCATCGATATCGATTCATTTCTCCTTGAAGGGCCTGACAATGATTCTCTTTCATCACATGAAGAAAAATCCTCTCCCTTGAGAAACAGTCTTTTCCTGGCGCTTTTCAGTGGAGGTGAACCGCCTTCCCGAGAGCTCCTCATTGAAACACTGCGCGGAGAGGGGATGGTTCCTCTTCTGCTTCTCATGGCAGAGAGCAGGCAGGAGTCGAATCAATTTGCCAGCGGAAGTCACAGTCTCGAAGATATCGTTACAGAATTCGACATGCTCTACCAGGTGGCACGGCGAAAGAAAAATTCAGCCGTTGTCGTTATCAGGGCTGAGGCGGGGCAGCAGAACCTGGCTCTCCTTTCATTTATTGCCACACGTCTTCGAAAACTTGTTGAAGGAGAGAAGCACATCATAGATCTCTGGCCCGGGACTCTTGTTCTTTTCCTTTCTGCTGAGGATATTGCCCTGGTTGAAATCGTGCTGAAGGAAATGAATTCACTTTTCGACGATGCCTTTACTCTCACCAGGTTTGAAAAAGATACAGGGGAGGGGATACTTCCAATTATGGATGTAATATTAACTTGAATATGCATTGTGAATGTTAATGTATGCAAAAAGCCCGATGGGGTGTTTTTTTAGATCAATTAATTGCTCTCTATTGAAAAATTGAGGTATAATGAGTACCTTTTCTGTGAACCGCAAAAGCACGTTTCTTCGGACAGCCGGGAAATGATAAAGAACAAGCTGCGAACATATTATCTTTCATTACTGGTCATACTCATTGCCGGCACGTCTCTGTACGCTTCGGGAACAGCAGGTGTTTCCGGTGCTGATTTTCTGGAAATCCCCATCGGAAGCCGCGCAAGTGCCATGGGTGACGCCTATACGGCGGCAACTGGTGAAGTCAATACACTCTATTTTAATCCCGCGGGACTGGCCTCTCTCAGGTATCCCATGCTCAGTGTTCAACATCAGGAGCTGATACTGGACAGCCGTCTCGAGAACGTAACCTTTGCCTGGCCCCTTTTTGATGGATATATTGGTGCGTCTCACACTCTATTCTGGGTACCCCCTTTTGAAAAGATCGACATCGACGGGAACAACGTGGGGGATATAACCTTCCTCAACGGCGTACTCACTGCCGGGTACGGGTATGATTTGAAGTTCCTCTATGCAGGGGCCGTCATGAAATATATCTACCAGGTCATAGATGGGATGCAGACACATTCAGTCGCCTTTGACGTGGGGCTTCTCAAGGGCCTTTACATGTATTCACCCTTTGATGCGCCGGTACGCAACTTTTTTATAGGACTCTCTTTCTTGAATCTCGGTTCAAATGCCGGCGGTGCCCCCCTGCCGCGGCAGCTCCGCTTCGGCCTTTCATATAAGCTTACCCACTGGTTTACCTTTAACGTGGATATTGTTGAAAATATTATAAGTGGTTCAGACTTCTATGATTTTATCTACGGCTTTGACGAGGGATTCCGGGTTAATTTTGGCGCAGAAGTGACCTATCTTGACATGATCTTTTTAAGAACAGGACTTCGTCTCAATGACGGGGGAATGTTTTCAGTGGGTGTCGGCTTTAACTATGCCATAAAAAATGTTTCATGCATTATTGATACCGCCTATTCTGATTCAGGCATTTTTGGCCCCAACTATTCGATCAACCTTTCATTCAAGCTGATTCCAAAGGTCGTAACCTACGAAGACCGCGTAGAGGCCACAAAGCATTACCGGTCAGGCCTGAAGTATTACGTGGCAAATGATATCGACAGTGCACTCAAAGAATTCAAAGTCACCAGGGACTTCAATCCCTACTATAAAAATATCAATCGCAAGATAGATGATCTCCAGGAGATCAAGAAACTGATGGAGGAGAATAAACGTCTCGATGAGGAACTCAAGAAAAACCAGTGAAATGCGTAACATATCGGTAACCCCGGGATTCTGCGGGGGCGCCTACAGCTCCGTTCTCTTTGAAATGGGGAACACCCGTGTCATCTGCGCCGCCAGTATCAGTGATGATGTGCCGGAGCATGCTCAGAAGCGGGGAAGGGGCTGGCTCACGGCAGAGTATTCTCTTCTTCCCTATTCCACGACACCCCGCAACAAAAGGCCTCTTATGAAAAGAGACGGAAGGGCCGTGGAGATACAGAGACTCATCGGCCGCTCACTTCGCGGGATCATTGACCTTGAAAAGCTTCAGGGATATGCCGTTACCATAGACTGCGATGTACTCGAGGCAGACGGCGGCACCCGTACCGCTTCTGTTTCAGGGGGATATATCGCCCTGAAACTCTGCGTAAAAAGAATGCTCGAAGAAAAACTAATTTCTGAAGATCCCCTGAACACCAGTGTCGCCGCAATATCAGCAGGTGTTGTCGGGGGGGAAGTTTATCTCGATCTTGATTACCATGAAGATTCCCGTGCCGATGTTGACATGAATGTCGTCATGGACGGGAAGGGAAACTTTATCGAGGTGCAGGGCACCGGCGAAGGAAGTACCTTCAGCCGCGGGGAAATGAACCAGATCATTGACCTCGCCGCCGAAGGTATCAGTCTTATCAGAGAAATACAGGACCGCTACTGAAAATTTATAGCGGCGCTGTCGAAATAAAGAAAACTTTCCGCAGAACCGACTTCGCTGATATAACATGCCCGCAGGGCCATGCGGACAAACTGTGTACCCGCGGGGATATCTTCTGCCGTTTTGGTAAATGGTATCTCCTCCCAGGAACCTTCGCTGTTAAGAGACCTTTTTCGCATGGTCGCGTAACCGGTTAGATCTTCCTCAAGGCATGATTCATTACTGTAGTAGTAGAGTTTCAGGCTCACATTGACCCGGCCGGTGTTGCCCCCGATATCATCTGCGGGGAGGTAGCACCTGACAGAGGCGGTTATCCCCTTTCCTTCTGTTAATTCAACAGGTGCTGAAAGAACCTCCCTGCCGCTGATAGACTGTGTCAGTGACTGGAAAAAGGCCGCACGGCTGTCATTCAGAGCAAAAGGAACCGTTTCCGTCATGAACTCACCGTTTCCGTTTCGTTCCTCCCATGAAAGGGGGGCTCCTGTTTCATCACACTCTTCGAAGGTCCCGTTTGCAATACCCGGCAAACTGCCGGTGATGGTAATGCGGTAGGTTCTTGCTTTGCCGGTATCTTCACAGGTTACACTTACCGTGATTGACCTGTCCGCGGGCAGGGTGGTAACTTCTGCTGCCAGGGGCCCGGGAAGACGTTCCCCGTTGTTGATGGAAATGAGCATGTCCCTTTCTGAGGAGACTGCTCTCAGGGTAACCGGAAATGAGAGTGATTCTTCTCTAACAGTATACCCGGTTACTTCAGGAGAAAAAACCGGAATCAGGTCTGTACTGCCCAGGGAAAGCTCATTGAGGCGGGGAGCTTCCTGAACTTCCGTATTGCTGCCCTGTTCTTCGACGATAACCTCATCCTTTGCAGCACTTTCCACCGCGGTTGTGTCCCCGTCACAGCCTGACATGAGTAAAAGTGCCAGCAGCGGAAAACCAAGAAAAACAAACACTTTCTTCATAAAATAAAACCTCCTTTTATTTTGCCTTCTACCGGGGTAACGAAAACCGGCTCGAAAAAAGTCGAAAAATATTTGGATATTCTAAAAAATTTTTGGTATTTTTTGAATTCGCCCTTTGTCTCGGTACTGCACTTCAGGCGCCACTCGACAATCGATTTATCATTTAAAAATGAGAGAGTATAACGGGCTCGGCAGTCCGGAGGACTACTCTCGAGCCCGAGCAGAATTATTTTTTTGGCATCAAAGAGTCCTACCAGAATATGATATCATTGATATATTAAAGCCGGAATGTTTAAGAAACAGTGAGTTAAGCCCCCGTGGCGTGTGAACGGCAAGGCCCTCCGCCGTATGAGGAGCGACTTTTGGCTACTTTGTGTCGTTACAAAGTAGCTAACTCTTGTGAAGAATGTGACTGATGGTGGTATTCAGCAAATTGACGATTTACTGCTAAAAAATTCTTTAAGACCCCTCCGGGGTCGGTTATCCTCCTCCCCCTTTCTCTCAAGCAAAATCTTTGAACTTCCGATATATAAAGAGAAGATTCGTACCGGAAGAGTTATATGAAAAAACTGATGAGCATGCTCTTTATTATTTTTGCCTTTTCCACGGCGGTATCAGCCCTGGAAAGAAACCTTGTTGCCATTGATACCCCTACGGCATTTACCATTGGCAGGGGCTCCTATTATGTGTCGATGCTTGGCTATGACAGCGGGGGCATTGAACTCAAAACCCTCATTGGTCTGCACGATAATATTTATCTCGGTGTCTCCCTTGATCTCCAGAATGCCATTGGTACGCAAAAGCCTCACCCCAACATACCCGGGGTCATCGCCCGTATAAAGTTCACAGACGGGTGGGAAACATGGCCTATATCAATCGCCATCGGTTATGATTCATTTTTTATCGGCCGGCAGGGAAGGGTCGAAAATCTCGACAACGAATTAAACCGAATGATCTATGGCCCCTATCTTGCCATTACCAAGCCAATCTATCTCCTGGGGTCTGAGCAGTTTATCAGTTTCGGGGTCCGTACGCCTACTCAGCCCTATTATGACGGTGACGAAACGTCTTACTATCTCGCTTTTGATATTCCCCTTGGCAGTTTTTTCAGGATCAAGGGGGAAGTCGAAAGAATCTACTGGGATCTCCGGGACCCTGATGAATGGCTCCTGAACTTCGGTTTTCGCTATACTTATATGGACTCACTCAGTATCGAACTCGATTTTCTCTACCAGCCCGGGGAATCCATGAGCCGTATACTCCGCATTGCCTACCATGACCGGTTCTAAGACGTTTTTCGCTGCACTGGTTTTTTTGTTTCTGGCAGATACTGCCATGTCCGGTATCTACCGGACCTGCCGTCTCAGTATCATTAATAGTGCGGGCACAAGGGTATATGCCCGTGTTGAGATCGCTGATACCCTTCAGAAGAGGAACCACGGCCTCATGTTTCGGCAATCACTTGACAAAAATTCAGGCATGCTTTTTATTTTTCCCGGAACCCGCCACAGGAGTTTCTGGATGAAAAATACCCTTATTCCCCTTACTATCGCCTACATTGACGAAAAAGGGATTATCACGCAGCTTATAAAAATGCGTCCCCTGGATACATCGGTGACCTATGAATCAGAAAAACCTGCGAAATATGCCCTTGAAATGAAACAGGGGTGGTTTAGAAAACACAAAATTAGAAAAGGCAGCAGGGTTTTACTGAATGGATGCATCGGTCAATAGAATAGCCTCATCAAAAGATGAAAGGGCCCTCCTTATTGGCCTGCGCGTAAATAACGCTTCCCGGGATGCAGTCGAATATTCCCTCGAAGAACTGCGCATGCTGGTTAAAACCGCCGGCGGTATTATCGTCAATACCATCACGGTTTCCCGTGACAAAATAGACCCCGCCTATATTCTCGGCAGGGGATATATTCCGAAACTCCAGGAAATCATACAGGAAAAGAACCTGAAACTCGTGGTATTTGACATGAACAATATCAGGCCCGCGCAGATTCGTAACCTGGAGGATGTACTGAAGTGCAGGGTGGTGGGACGAAACGAAGTGATCCTTGATATTTTTGCCCGCCGGGCACGCAGCGCCGAGGCGAAAATACAGGTTGAACTGGCGCAGCTGAAATATATCCTTCCACGACTGAAAGGGCTGGGAGGGGTTCTTTCCCGCCTCGGCGGCGGTATCGGAACCCGCGGGCCCGGAGAAAAGATGCTTGAAACAGACAGGCGCCACATCCTGCGGCGGATAACTTCCCTCACCCGAAAACTGCAAAAGCAGCAGGCACACCGGGAGAGAACCCGGCTGAGCCGGGGCAATGAATTTCTCGGTGCTGTTGTGGGCTACACCAATGCGGGTAAATCAACCCTCATCAATCTGCTGGCCCGTGATGACCTTTTCGTTGAAAACCGTCTCTTTGCCACACTGGATTCATACACGAGGGGAGTCTATCTCGATCCCGAACGGAAAACCCTGCTCACCGACACTGTCGGCTTTATCCGCAATCTTCCCGCTAACCTCATTGAATCATTTCGTTCCACCCTCGAGGATATAAGGAATGCTGATTATATCATTCATGTTGTCGATATTAACGCACTGGATATAGAAACCAATATCGAGACCGTTAACAGGGAACTCCGTGAAATCGAGTGCCTCCATCAGCCGACAATCCTTTTCTTTAATAAATCAGATATGCTTTCCGATGATGCCACAATGTACAGGGTGAAAAACCGGTGGCCCGAAGCCCTTATCGGATCAGCCCGCGATGGTTCAGGGATTGCAAAACTAAAAGATACGATAATTGATTTTTATAAAAGGTTCCATGAGGGGAATAATTTTTAAATTATGCCCCCCATTCGGGGGGCGGGAATGTTTTCTGTTTGACAGAACCAATGTTTTGTTTTACTGATTCTTTCTAGTGTACCGATTATCATGTACAAAATTCCAGAAAGGACATCACAGGCATGTTAAACCCTGCGGTCATTGAAAGAACGAAGAAGATGACACTCTTTACCACCTTTGTTGTTGTTTTCATGCTCCAGGCGTACCGTGTCTTCTTTTCCCTTGTCTTCGGTTTCGCCTATGATATTGTCATGGAAGCGACCCTTTCCCCCCATTTCATCGCGGGAATGGCCCTGCTTCTGCTTTTTCTGGTTATGACTCCTTTTCTGCGGCGTTTCGGTATGGGACTGCTCATCGCATCCGGTGTGATCATTCTCGCGGCGCGCATTCCCCTCAGTATCGATGCCCCCGTGATCCGTTTCTATGCCT
Organism: uncultured Leptospirales bacterium; assembly: GCA_964534225.1. Lineage (GTDB taxonomy): Bacteria > Spirochaetota > UBA4802 > UBA4802 > UBA5550 > CAZHNW01. The sequence goes on from CAZHNW010000055.1 coordinate 8,932, forward strand.
CACTGGCCATCGTGGCCGCTTCGGGATGGTATATGATGATGGCACTGCCGCGCATGCCCGCCCGTGAAGTGGCCCTTTCTTCCGGCTCTGCCATACTTGTTCTGATGGTTATCAGTGTACTCAATTCGTCACTTGATATTACCATGCAGCAGGGGTGGGTTATTCCACAGATTGTTATTTCCCTTGTTCTGGGGAGTATTCTCTTTTCACTGCGCGGAGAAAAGGCCAATGGTGAAATACGTTACAGCGGCTTTTTCGATGCCTTCACCCTGGGTGCCTTTTTCTTTATAGAGCTGAATTTTTTCAGCCAGCCACATGTTCTTGCGCGTTGGACTGAAACTTCCTACTCTACTGCTGTGCCGGTACACCTTCTTATGACCCTTGTTGGTCTTTTCGCTGTTGCCGCAGCCCGGAGGATTACCATTTCCGGTGTTGTAACGGGAATTATTGCCCTTGCCTGGGGCGCCGGTGGTATCCTGGCAGGGCATTTGGGTAAGGGAGTTATTCCACTGGTGGCGATGAGTTCCCTCCAGGTGCCGGTAATGCTTGCCATGACACGAATGACGGATAAAAAGGAACCCTGTCCCGGCAATGCTGCGGTGATCCCCGGTATCCTCTTTTTCATTGTTGCCACGGTCATTTATTCATTTACCTTTGTCTATGCTGACCTGATCTATGCCTTCAAGGGTGGTGGTGTCTGGATACTGCTCTTTGCTATGGGGATCATGCTTCTCTCATGTTTTAAAGAAGAAACGGCCCTGCCGTCACCGATACGGCCATCCCTTGCGGTGCTGGCCTCCTTTGCCGTGCTGGTAACCGGTTCACTGGTGAGTCTCTACGTAAACTCTCTCGATGATGATGAGCAGAAAAATCCAGATGATGTCATTACCGTGGTGAGCTATAATGTCCACTACGGCTACAACGACTCATGGCAGTATACCCTGACTGAAATGGCCCGTACCATTGCAGGTATAAAACCTGATATAGTTTTTCTGCAGGAAGTTGACAGCGGCAGGGTCACCAGTTATGGCACCGACATGGCACTCTGGCTGGGGAACAGGCTGCGAATGCGGTCTTATTTCCTTCCCTGTATTGAGCATCAGACGGGGATTGCCCTGCTGAGCCGCCTGCGTGCTGCTCCGGAAGTAATAAAACGCCTGATAGAAAGCCGGCTTGAACAGAGCGGCATCATCAAAATAGAAATCCCCGCACAAGGGGGAAGTTTCTCCGCCTTTGCCACGTGGCTCGGCCTTACTCCGGCTGAACGTCACCGGCAGCTTGACGATATACTTCCCCTTTTTAAAAAAGAAAAACGCCTTGTCTTTGGTGGTGATCTGAACCTGCGCCCCGAGAAAGAGAAAAAGGAGAGCGAGTACCGGCGGCTCATCGCTTCCGGGCTTTCAGATTCTTTTGTCGATACGGGAAAAGATAAACTTCCTACATCACCCGCACCAGGTGCAAAGGAGAGAATCGATTACATCCTTCACCGGGGATTTACTGTTATTGAAACCGGTGTGCACCCTTCCACTGCCTCTGACCATCACATGGTCTGGGCCCGCATGAAACTGCGTCCCCAGGGCCCCTGAGAATTCTCTGTAACGTTTTTTCTTTTTGAAACACTGAAAGGTGTCAGGGATTTATTAAAATCACGCCTTAAATTATTGTTGCGTAAAAATCTCTCACCCTTCAACGTGTTGTTTTTATATGACATAATCATTTATTTTACAGGATAAAGACATGATAGACAAAATAATCAGCATATTCTTTGGCACCAAGCATGATCGTGATATTAAAAAGCTCAGGCCCCTCGTTGAGAAGATCAATGCCCTCGAAGAGGGTATGCAGAAACTGACTAACGAGGAGATGAGGGCAAAAACAGGTGAGTTCAAGGGACGCCTCTCCAAAGGGGAGACCCTTGATGATCTACTGCCCGAAGCATTTGCCCTGGTTCGTGAAGCCGGTGTTCGTACCCTGGGAATGCGCCATTTTGATGTTCAGCTCATGGGGGGCATTGTTCTTCACCAGGGGCGTATCTCGGAGATGAAAACCGGTGAAGGTAAGACACTCGTAGCAACCCTGCCGGTTTATCTCAACGCCCTTTCAGGGAAGGGCGTTCACGTTGTCACCGTCAACGACTACCTGGCACGACGTGACTCGCAGTGGATGTCGGCAATCTATGAATTTCTCGGCCTTTCCGTGGGAGTAATTCTTAATGACATGGATCCCGAAGAGAGACAGGAGGCCTACGGTTCTGATATCACCTATGGTACCAACAACGAGTTCGGTTTCGATTACCTCAGGGACAACATGGTGGAACACAGGTCACTGCGGGTACAGCGGGAACTCAATTTCTGTATCGTAGACGAGGTGGACTCGATACTCATCGACGAGGCGCGTACTCCCCTGATAATTTCAGGTTCTACTGAAGAATCAACAAAGAAATACTATCTTATAAACAAGATCATACCCAGTCTCAAGAACGAGGTTGATTACGAGGTCAATGAAAAGGACCGCAACGTTACCCTTACTGAAGACGGTGTGCGCCATGTTGAAAGGCTTCTGAAGATCGAAAACCTTTATGACAGCCGTAATATCGAAATCGTGCACCACGTTAACCAGGCCCTTAAAGCCCATACCCTTTTTCAAAAGGATGTGGATTACACCGTCAAGGATGGAGAAGTCGTCATTGTTGACGAATTCACCGGCCGTCTCATGCCGGGACGCCGTTACTCTGACGGCCTTCACCAGGCTCTGGAGGCAAAGGAGTCGGTTACCATTGCACGTGAAAGCCAGACCCTTGCATCGGTCACCTTTCAGAACTTTTTTCGCATGTATGACAAACTTTCCGGTATGACCGGTACGGCGGATACCGAGGCAGTTGAGTTTCGTAAGATATACAACCTTGATGTTGTGGTTATTCCCACGAACAAGCCCCTGATTCGTCCTGACTATCCTGACCGGGTCTACCGCACGGAAAATGAAAAATATGATGCTATCGTCGAAGAAATCGTTGAACTCTCCTCGAAGGGGCAGCCTATACTGGTTGGTACCATTTCAATAGAAAAGTCAGAAGTTCTGTCGCGTGCCCTTAAGTCGAACGGGATTATGCATAATGTTCTCAATGCCAAATACCATGAAAAAGAGGCGCAGATCGTTGCCGAAGCGGGAAGACCGGGGCAGGTAACCATTGCCACCAACATGGCGGGCCGTGGTACTGACATCGTTCTGGGTGGAAGAAAACTCTTCATGGATGAACTCGAAGGCCATGAACCTGTTCATGATGTAAACCTCTGGGAAGAGTTTAAGGCCGCCGTAATTGCCAATGATTTTGAAAAGGCGGAACGTCTCGGGGAGACCATGACGGGGCAGGACAAGCACCGGGCAAAGTCCATTGTCCGCGAGGGGCGCGAATGGATCAAGAACCATGAAACTGTTGTCAATGCCGGGGGCCTCCACATTCTTGGCACAGAACGTCACGAGGCGCGCCGTATCGATAACCAGCTTCGGGGCCGTTCAGGCCGCCAGGGAGACCCGGGATCATCCCGTTTTTACCTTTCTCTCGAGGATGACCTTATGCGGCTTTTTGCCAGTGAAAGGATATCGAATATCATGCAGCGTCTCGGCATGGAGGAGGGGCAGGAAATTGAAAGTCCCATGGTGACCCGTGCCATTGCCAATGCCCAGAAGCGGGTTGAGGGGCGCAACTTTGAAATTAGAAAACATCTCCTTGAATATGACGATGTCATGAACATGCAGAGAGAATACGTATACAAGGAAAGAAATGAAATTCTTGAGGGTGAGGATATTTCTCACAAGATCAAGTCATATATCGGGGAAGTTGTTGAAGCCATGCTCGATTCTTTTACCGGCGGCGGTGGTCACCCTGAAGAATGGGACCTGGAGGGAATACAGGTATGGGTCAAGAACAAGTTTCTTTTCGATCTCGATTATGAGAAAATAGACCCGTATAAGATTTCTTATTCTGAATTTATCGATGAAGTAACAAAAGAAGTTGAAACCGTCTACAGTGAAAAGGAACAGAATACCGGCAGTGAAGACATGCGTACACTTGAGCGCCTTATCACACTGCAGGTCATCGATACCAAGTGGCGCGATCATCTTCTTAACATGGACAATCTCCGGGACGGTATCTGGACCGTGGGGTACGGTGAAAAGAACCCCCTGGTGGAATATAAACTCGAAGGTTTTCAGATGTTCAAGGAAATGCTCCTTGCCATCAAGGAAGAAGTTCTTGAATACATGATGAAAGTGGAAGTGGAACATATTGTCGAAGATATCGATTATGAGTACGATACCCGTTTTATCGGCGATGAATATCATGCCGATGTGGAACAGTTCGGCGCGGGAGGTGGCATTGCCGCTGCTGCCCAGCCTGTGAAAAAGAAAAAGAACCAGAACAAAAAGGCAAGCCCCACCGTAACCACGGGCGGGGTGAAACGTAAAAAGACACGAAGAAAGGGCAGGAGATAATAATGGCAGGGACACTTATGAAAAGCGTTTCAGGTATCAGGGGTATCGTTGGTGATTCCCTGACACCTGAACTGATTATAGACGTGGCAAAGGGATTTGCTTCTTACGCAAAAAGAGGGACCATCGTCGTGGGACGTGACAGCCGCCCCACGGGAGAGGTTATTGGAGACATGCTTTCCTCCGCCCTTGCCATGGCCGGGTGTGATGTAATAGATATTGGTATCGTACCGACACCTACGGTTCAGCTCATGGTGGAAGAGAGTGGAGCCGCCGGGGGAATCGTCATTTCAGCTTCCCATAATCCCATTGAATGGAATGCCTTTAAACTGATTAACGGCAACGGTACTTTTCTCAATGAAAAAGAAATAAAACGATTCTTTGCTCTCATGGATAAGCCGGGGAAATACGTAAAATGGTCAGGTGTCGGTGCCATATCCAGGGATACTTCAGCCTCAGCCCTTCATATCAGCAGGGTTATGAAAATTATTAATGCGCCACGCATTAAAAAGAATAAATTTTCTGTTGTTCTTGATTCAGTCAATGGTGCCGGATCTGTTATTACACAGGAACTGCTGGAAAAGCTCGGGTGCCGGGTTCATCCCCTTTACTGTTTCATAGATGGTACCTTCCCCCGCGGGTCTGAGCCGGTACCGGCGAACCTCGCGGACCTTGCCACGGCAGTGAAAAAGAAAAAGGCGGATATCGGTTTCGCCCAGGATCCCGATGCTGACCGCCTCGCCATTGTCGATGAAAAGGGTAATCCCATCGGTGAGGAACTGACGATTTCACTCGTGGCAGAGCATCTTTTGAAGAAAAAGCCGGGACAGGTAATTGTTAATCTTTCTACAACGCGAACCGTTGAAGATGTTGCCGCCCGGCACGGGGCTCCCTTCAGACGGGCAAAGGTGGGAGAGATTAACGTGGTCGACGAAATGCGCAGAAAAGGGGCGCGTATCGGCGGCGAGGGAAACGGCGGCGTCATTTCACCTGAAGTACATCTTGGCAGGGACAGCCTTGTCGGTATCGGGTATATCCTTGACATGATGGCTGAACGAAAGAAAACACTCTCTGAACTGGTCTCAGAACTTCCCCGCTACCACATGATAAAAGGGAAAGTAAAGGTAAGCAACCGGGCCATGGATCCGAAGATACTTGATGGTATTCGCGATGAATTCAAGGGTGAAAAATGTGACACCAGGGACGGGCTCCGTATTGATTTTCACCGCCATGCCGGTTTCGCCGGCGGATGGGTACACCTTCGTGCTTCAAATACTGAACCGGTTTTCAGAATAATTGCAGAAGGGCGTGATGAAAAGCAGGCAAAGATGATTTACAAAAATTTTGCCGCGTCTTTCAAATAGTTTTATGAAAAGTTTAGTAGATGATATCCGCTGATTTCTGTGCAGTGCGGGGTATCTCAATATAAAAAATGGTTCCCGTCATGTAGGTTGACTCAAACCATATACGTCCATTATGCCCTTCGGTTATAAAGCGGCTTACCTCGTAAAGTCCGATGCCTGATCCGGAAACGGTTTTATTACTCGATTTCGTCGTGTAATAAGGGGCAAATACCTTCTTCTTGTCTTCGTCCCTGATGCCGATACCGTTGTCCTTTATGATGATGCGGCTCACTTTCTCTTCCTGAACCAGTGTAATATCTATCCGGGGGGTAAATTTTTCTCTGTCCTCTTCTGAAAGGGCGGAAAGGCGTTTTTCTTCAATGGCCTCGTATGCATTGTCCAGGATGTTGAATGTCGACTCGAGAAGCTGCGTCATCTTGCCATATATAATATTGGATTCGCCCTCAATGGTCATATTTATGGGGAATTCCTCAATTTCATGTTTTACCTGTGCAAGGTCTATTGCGGCATTGATGAGTTCGTCGAAAAAGATTTCACAGGTGTCGTCGTCACGGCGGGTAAGGTTTGCGTAATTGAGTACACCCTTGATGACCCCGTTGGTTCTCTTGACATTGTCGAGGAGCTGGTCCTTTATTTCTTTAAGTGTATTTACCAGCTCCTGCAGCTCTGGAGCATTTTTTATAACGCTGCCTGAGGTTTTTTCGAAACGGCTCAGGAGCATATCCATCTCTGTAGCAGTAAGGGAAAAATGGTTCAGGCGGTTGTTAATCTGGTGGGCAACCCCTTCTGCCATACCACCGATAAAGGCGCTTTTTTCTGTCTGGAAAAGACGTTCCCGCACCTGTTCCCTTTCCTGGTAGTAGAGGCAGTTTTCGATAGCCAGGGCGGACTGATGGGCAATAATTTCAAATGTGGAGATGTCATCCTGGGTATAAAATGATTTTTCAAGTTTTTCTCCCAGAACGAGCAAGGCCAGGAGAGAAACATCAAGAAATGAAGGCACGATACGCTGTATAGGTGTTATCACGTACTTCTCGGGGAAGCTGTTTTCTCCCTTGATGAAGTGAAGGCGGTAGTTCCCGGAATTGCGGTCAACAAGGAAAAGGCCTGCATATTCTACATCGATCTGGTACTTGACACCATAAACAATGATGCGGATGATTCTGTCCAGGTCTCTTTCCCGGAGAAATTCACGGGATGCCTGGAGAAACATGTTCTGGTAGCTTCGCTGTTTTGACAGGAGCAGGTCCTCAGCCTTGCCCTGGAGAAACTGGTAAATCAGAGGGCCCACCGTGGCGAGCATGAAAAGGAGAATGAATGAATTGAAGTTAAAACCGTTACGGTAGCCGATAAAGAGGGGCAGGCCCAGAATAAAGGTATAGAGAATGAGAAATATCCCCGCCCTGGTAAGGACTATTTTTATATCCATAAGGCGGTACTTGATGACGGCATAGGCAGACAGAAGCACATAGAGACTTATCAGTATATTCAGGTAGGGGGGGAAGTTAATGCCATACCACATGGGCCAGTTTGATGCGCCTCCGATAAATGCCACCGCCAGGCCCAGGGCAAGATACTTTTTTTGTTCCCTGACAAATCCCTTTGAATTCCTTAAAGAATGAATGAGCCAGCCATAGCCATAAATACACTGCCACCACCAGTAGGTAAGGTAAAGATGGAAGTAATTTGTCGGTGTGGGCCAGTAACCGAGTCCGTGACGCGGTTCAACCTCGGTGTAAAGCATTGAATTAAAATTCAGAAAAATAAAGAAAGCACTGATACAGTAGTAGACAATAATTTCGATTTTTTTTCGTTTTTCTATTCCTGTAAAGACAAAGACAAAATGCAGAAAAATGGTGTTGATCAGGATAATTCCAAGGGTAAGAATGCGGAACCAGTAATGGGCCGAGACCGCATCATCTGAAAGCTGCCACAGGAGATAGCCGAGGCTGAAAACGGCAATACTCAGATTTGCCAGAAAAGTTGTATAGCGCAACTTTCTTTCAGGGACTTTTATAAGATATGCTACGCCCAGTATGGTACTGGTAATAAAGTTTACCAGCCCTGTAATTCCAAGATAAGACATCAGATGGTGGTCTCAATCCCTTTGGATATTTAAAAAGAATATTATATTTGTATTCTTTTCTCTCTCCACCGTCAAGGTATAATTTTCGATGCCGGAGGTTTTTACCAGGTTAACCACTTCGTCTTCGTCTCTCAGGAAAAAGGTCCAGTCTGCCCACCAGTCAGGAGTGAGGGGGATATAATTCCTTGAATCTTTATGGGCTATTACCAGGCGTCCTCCCGGATTGAGGAGATTAAAGAAAAACCTGATCTGCTGGCTTAAAGAATCAGCAGGGATGTAATCAGCAAGGCCAATTGAATAGATCAGGTCCTGCCCACTGAATTCTTTTGAGTAATGATCTCTTTCTTTTAGATAGTCATAGACACTGTTGTTAACAAACCTGTAGTTGACATTGGCGGGACTGTGTGCCAGTTCTTTTTCAGAAAATGCAAGTGCTTCAGGGGATTTGTCAATCATGGTAAATGTTACCGGCTGATCGAAGCAGAATGCTTTTTCCTTAAAAATTTCTCGCAATTCCCGCGAGGCACCGCAGGCTATATTGAAGATACTGGTTTTTTTATGTTTTCTTTCTTCAAAAAATTCAAGGAGAATGACCTTCATCATCTCTTTTCTGCTGCGGACCGCGCGGGCATAGTCATCATTAAGAAAAACCATGTCGGCGCAGTATCCGAATTTATCTGAGGTAGGGACATCATTGTAGATGAATTCGAGAAGTTCATAATCACCGGGATATCCCCCCGGTTTTTCAAAGGCATGCCGAACCGCTTTTGATGCAAGCCCGTATGGGGCTCCCACAACCCTGAAATATGCCTTTACCTCTTTGATTATTTCATCGTCATTCAGTTTGTCTTCGGTTTCGCCCCCTTTTTTCAGAACTTCCTGTGTCGCTTTCAGGGTACGCTGTGTTGCCATGTCGTAGTCGAGGGTATTGTTATCGAGTCCTTCAGAAATCGTGTGCAGTTCAGTGAAGTAGGGTGCCACATGATTTTGCCAGAAATCTGACACTATGGCTTTTTTGTCACTGTTTTCAATTTTTTTAAGAAGGGGACTGATTTTTGCAGCAAAGCTGCCGGTGAGTTGATCTGTCGCACTTGTCATTGTATACCCCCCGAGTTTTTTTTTTCAGAATGACACTGTGACATGTGGAAAAAATAAATCAATAAAAAATCAGTCTCGCGGTACGGTTTTAACAGAAAACGATCAGGAGAGAAAATCCATAATCCAGCGGGCCAGACCGATGCAGACGAGTATGGCACCTTCGAGCCTGCTGAGGCGCCAGCCTGTACGAAGCATGACAATGACCAGTATAACCATGCCGCTGAGCATGAGCAGGGAACCATAGGCATGGGGATTGATTGTCATGGGATTCAGCGCACCAGCCAGCCCAAGTACCCCCAGTATGTTAAAAAGGTCACTGCCAATGAGATTGCCCGCGGACATGCCATGCCTGCCCTTGAGTACTGCCGCCAGGGAAGTGGCCATTTCAGGGGCAGAGGTCCCTGCTGCAACAATGGTCACGCCAATGACCCACTCAGAAATTCCCGCGGAGCGTGCGAGAAAGCTTGAGCTTTCAACCAGGAAATGGCCTCCCGCAATAACAATACCGATACTGCCGGGAAGAAGAAAGGCGTCACGGAGTGTCGCCTCTTCATGTATGATTTCTTCGTCTTCAAGTTGTTCCTTGTTGATAAACAGGAACAACAGGTAGCCGGCGAGTATTACCATGAGAATAATTCCCTCGCAGCGGGAAAGACTGTTGTCATGGAAAAAGAAGAGGAGCAGAAAGGTGATGACTATCATAAACACGCCGTCACGATAAACGAGCTTGCGTGTGGACTGTATCGCCTTGAACATTGCGACGGTTCCCAGTATAAAACCGAGGTTAAATATATTTGAGCCGACAATGTTGCCCACGGAGATGTCCGCCTGCTGCTTGAGGGCTGCATTTATCGTGACGGCAAATTCAGGGGCAGAGGTGCCGAAGGCTACAACAGTGAGCCCAATTACCAGGTCAGATACACCGAATTTTTCCGCGATGCGGCTCGCTGATTCAACCAGGGCATCTGCCCCTTTCCAGAGACAGATGATTGATAAAACCAGAATAGTTGCATTCACGACTATATTCAGTAAAGGCGACGAAAAGAATGTCATATGATTTTTTCCAGTTTTTTGGATTTCAGTGACCTGTATGCCGCTTCTATCAGTTTGAGTTCCCCGGTAATCCGTTCCATGGAGGGATCCCACGGCCGGTCATTGATGTAATCTTCGATAAAGGCACGGTGCATGGCCTTGAAACCGAGAAAATCAAAAAAGTTGGTAAAAGCAAAACGTCTTTTTTTACCCCGCAGGGAAGTGTAGATGCCGTTACTTTCAAAGGTAATGACACCTTCGGTGCCGTAAATTTTTGAATGCCCCATGCCTTTCAGGGGATTGGGGATGCGCCATGAATGGGTCAGTTTTCCTTTTGTGCCATTGCTGAATTCGACGGCTACCATGATTGTATCCTCAAAGGGAACAGTAGTCTCGTAGGGAACATCCGGTTTTATGGCAAAGGCTCCCGTGGGCTCACTTCCCGCAAGGGAGACGAGCTGGTTGACCCAGTGGCATCCCCCTTCAAGGAGTGCGCCCCCCCCCATGAGTTCAGGGTCACTGCGCCATCCGGATATGGTGTCGCGGTTGGTCTTGTTGAGTTCGATGAAAAGGACTTCACCGATCAGTCCTTCTTCGATGTAGCGGCGAATGCGCTGGATGAAGGGTTTGTAGAGATAATTTTCCGCAACGGTGCAACGGACACCGGCGCGGTCAACTTCCTTCATCAGGGATTTTAGTTCTTTACTGTTGCGTGTCACCGGTTTTTCAAGAATGAGGTCTTTCCCGTTTTTTGCCGCAAGGATGCCCATCTCAGCGTGGTATGCGTGGGGAGTAGTAATGAAGGCTATCTGGTATTCATCTGACGCGGCAGCCTCTTCGCATGAAGCAAAGAATTTACTTCCCCCATGTGCCTTTGAAAAATTTTCTGCCTCTTCTGCGGTCTGGCTGGCAAAGAAGAGGGGGATATCCTTGTAGAGACTCTTGATGTTTTTTACGTGCTGGTTGGCGATGTGGCCGCATCCGTAGAAACAGATGCCGGGAAGGTTCTTTTTTGTCATTGCATTTTGTCCTTTTTTATTAGATTAAACTTTTTTTATCATCAGTGTCAAGAAAAGTGCCGTGAGAATAATTAAAAATATTGCTCCTGTAAAGACACCCTGCAGGCCGTAGAGGGTAAAACAGACTCCGGCAAGGATAGGGCCTGTTGTCTGGCCAAGGCGCAGCACCGTGGAGTTGAGTGACATGAAAGCCCCGCGGTATTCCATGGGGGCAAACTCGGCGATCATGGTCTGCACCGTGGGAATGTTTATCCCATTGGCGAATCCGTAAATAATGACAGGTATAAAAAACAGGTAGTAACTGCGAATGAAAAATGTAAGCAGGAGCACAAGGAGATAGAGAAGAAAGGCCGTGAGGATCATGTATTTTCTTGAAATGCGGCGGTTGATTCTGCTCAGGTTTGAGGCTCCCATTATTGTCCCCAGTGACGCGAAGGAAATGATAAGACCGATTTCAAGTGACGTTGATCCGAAGGTGCTCTTCAGGAAAAAGGGAAAATAGGTTAATATAACCCCGTAGAGAATGATAAATGTGGACGCGCTTACAAGGTAGAGTCCCATCAGGTGGAGGGACTTGAGATTTTTGACCGCTTCGGTGAAGTACTCTCTGAAGTGATTGTTTATTTTCGGTTCCGGGCTCTTAAGTACGAAAAGTACCAGGAGTGCCGAGGGCAGTCCAAAAAGTGAAAGAAGAAAGGGGTAGTTCCAGCCCAGGAGTGCAATGGCCCCGCCGAGGGAAGGGTAAATGGCGGTACCGAAACTGAGTACCGTGGCATTATACCCCATGGCAGTAATGCGGTCTTTCCCTTCAAAAATGTCACCGATGATTGTCTGGTTCAGGGAGCTGATGGAGCTTGCCCCGGTCCCCTGGAGAAAGCGAAAGAACAGGAGGAGTGAAAAATTATTTGTAAAGGCACAGGCGGTACCGGCAGCGGCAAAAAGAAGAAGTGAAGGGGCCAAAACTTTTTTTCTGCCAATCCGGTCGGCAAGCATTCCCGTGACGGGAGAAAGAAAAATTCCGGGAAATGTAAAGAATGTAATAAGCAGGGCTACTTCTTTGGATGTCAGGCCCAGGTCCGCGGCGATGCGGGGGAAGGCGGGGGCAATACTGGAGACCCCCATGACAGCGATGAGTGTAACGGTGAAAATAACATGAAGATTGCGGTTGCGCAGCAGGCTTGTCTTGTCAGTCACGGTATATCCATTATAAAAATTACCCTGTATCTGATGTTTTTCTCCTTTTTATGTCAAGCAGTACTTTTATAAAATATTTCCCGTCCAGACGGTTTCGAAAAAATGCTTGACAATATAATAGCAGTATTGTGTATTTTCGTATACTAAACGATAATAACGTATATTATACCAATCGAGGTGTTCTATGAAAAACTCAATGCCATGGTTAAAACATTATGGAAATGTTCCTCATGAGATAAATATTCCCGAACTGAGTATGTATGAATCTGTTGCCCTTGCTGTGGCAGATTTTTATGATAAAATTGCCTATGATTTTATGGGAAGTAAAGTCACCTATATCGAGTTCAAAAAGCAGATCGACCAGTGTGCCGATGCACTTGCCGCCCTGGGAGTACAGAAGGGCGACCGCGTTACCATATCCATGCCCACATCTCCGCCGGGAATCATCTGTTTCTATGCCGTGAACAAGCTGGGGGCAGTGGCGAGTATGATCCATCCCCTTTCCACTGAGAGTGAAATCGAATTCTACCTCAAAGTCAGTAAAAGCCGTTTCGCCCTTACCATGGACATGTGGCTCGATACCTTTACACCCGCGGCGAAACGAGGGGGCCTCGAAAAACTTCTCATTTGTAAAATGCAGGATTACCTGCCCGCCCACCTGGCAAAACTCTACTGGCTCAAGGCGGGAAGAAAGAACCCGAAGATTCCGAAAAATGATCCTCTTATTGTCGACTGGAAAAAATTTGTCATGAAGGGAAAACATCCCCGGGCCCTGCGGGCTGAAGTAAACCCTCACGATCTGGCGGTAATTCTCTACAGCGGTGGAACAACGGGAACCCCCAAGGGTATCATGCTTTCCAATTATAATTTTGTTTCAGAAGGGCTTATGTGCGCCCAATGGGTGGGAATGAATCCCGAAGTGTCAGATGTCCTTGCCATGCTTCCTATCTTTCATGGTTTCGGCCTCGGTGTTTGTGTCAATACCGCCCTTTCAAACGGGGGTAAGTCAATCCTGGTTCCCATGTTCGAGGCGGACATGGCGGCAAAGATGATAAAGAAAAAGCCGAATTTTATTATCGGTGTGCCCACTTTATATGAGGCTCTGAGCCAGAACGATAAGTTTCAGAAAAGTGACCTGAGTTCTCTCTTTGCCTGTTTCAGCGGCGCTGACACGCTGCCCCGTTCCACGAAAGAAAGGTTCGAGAATATTGTTGAAAAACAGGGGGGGAAGGATGTCCGTCTCCTCGAGGGATACGGTCTCACTGAAGCCGTAACTGCTATTATGGCTATGCCTGTGGGGGAGTATCGTGAGGGAAGTATAGGCATTCCCTTCCCGAACATGCAGGCGAAGATAGTAAAACAGGGCACCACCGAAGATGTTCCCTGTGGAGAGGAAGGGGAGATCTGCCTTTACGGCCCCGCGGTGATGATGGGCTATCTCGACCAGCCGGAAGAAACCGCGGATGTTTTGAAAATGCACGGTGACGGAAAAATATGGCTTCACACCGGCGACATCGCCACCATGGACGAGGATGGTTTCTTTTATTTTAAACTGCGTGAAAAGAGGATGATAAAGTCATCGGGTATGAATGTCTATCCCGCCCAGGTTGAAGACCAGCTCTATAAACATGACGCGGTAAGTGAATGCTGTGTCATTGGTGTGCCGGACAAGCAGCAGGTTGAAAAGGTAAAGGCCTTTGTTGTTCTGAAAGACCCCTCTCTCGCGGGGGATGCAATGGCAAAGGAACTCATCGACCATTGCCGCAGGGACCTCATCAAGTGGAGCTGTCCCCGCGAGGTTGAATTTATCGATGAAGTCCCAAAAACAAAGGTGGGCAAAATTGCCTTCAGTGAACTCGAAGAACGTGAGATCGAAAAACTCAGGGCTGAAGGAAAGTACACCGGAGAAAAGCAGGCAGTAACGGAAAGTTCCGTTGTTTCATAGCTGAAGTTGAACATTGCGGGCCACCCCTGGCCTGCAATGTTCTTTTTTTAGATTGTTACGGATGACAAAAATCTGACCTCCTCGGCGGAGGGCCTCTGTTCGGCGGAAGCCTCATCCATGCGGCCCGCCTCACCGCCGACCATCCAGGGTCGGCGAGGATTACAAATCAAAGTTGAAAAATCATTAAAATCCTGTGAAAGTAACAGGTCTTCCCGGACTTGCATGGGTATACTCACCACCATCAACAACCCATAGTGCCCAGTAATATGTATCTGTTGTATTCAGGTCACCAGTAGTGAGAGTAACATCTGTAAATGGATCTGATTCACTGTTGTCATATATTTTCAGCGATGATGCAGAAACAGACCCCTCTTGAAGTTCGCTTCCAGATATACCATAGGCTATAAGAGATTCATGATTTATTTTATATTCCGTGCTGTCTTGAAAAGATGAATCAAACAATCCAAAATACAGTGTCCCATTCGTAGTAGGCTCGTACCAGTAGAACGATGAATTAAAATCGAGCGGTGTGCTTTCAGCAGGTGTTTTTAAATCAATCCTGGTGGCCCCATCTATGAAGGGCTCCGTATAAAGTTCAGGATCGCTGGTGCTGCACCCTGCAAGCAGCAGTACAGTTATTGTAAAAATTAAAAATATATTGAATCGTTTCATGTTAACTTCCTCCCTGAATTAGAAATAAAATCGTGCGCCGCCGCCGGCATAGAGGCCTGAAAGAAAAATCTCCTCTGTGGTTTCATGCAGGTTATACCATGGGCCGGACGTGATTGAACGCTTTGCCTTTGGAAAATGTGCCAGGTATTTCACCTCTGCAAAGAGTGAAAAACGGGCAAAGGCAAAAAGGTTAAAGCCCCCCACGGCACCGACAGAAAAAAGGTGGGTAGTATCAACCTGGTCATATTCGCCGCTTACTTTTTTATAATCGATAAGGGGTGAATAACCGAGTTGAAGGCCCGCGTAGGGCTGAAAGTACCTGGTCACCGACCATGACGCGGGAAAGATGTTGTACCGAAGGCCTGCCAGCATGTTCATTAACAGAAATCGTTTCTGTGCTGTTGTGTCTACAGGTCCTGAATCGATAACCTGGTTGTGGCCGAAATAGGTAAAGCCGAACTCAAAGGAGAGAACAAATCTCTCGAAAGTATGCCCCAGGCTGAGAGAATAGGCGAGGGCGCCATCAAGGTCGGCATCGAAGGGAATAAAATAGGAGATATTGAAGTTTAATTCTGTCCTGTCACTGATGGTGTCCTTTGTCATATTTGTCGATATCTGTCGAAGACTGTTCGCCTTTATGGTCACATCCTTTTCGTAGTCGAGAAAACCGTTTTTCGTCAGCTTGATTCGGTGTTCTCCCCGTGTGAGTTTGTATTCAACAACAGGGGTCTTGCCCACGTTGAGGCCGTCGATATACACAGTGGCCGCCGACGGGACCGATGATATGGAGAGACGGCCGATTCCCTTTCCGCTGGCGATTGCAGCCATGGCCTGTGCCGCCTGTCCTGCCTTGTCAAAAACATCTCCCAGGGATGCCTTGACTACCTTGCCGTCAAGGACCCTGCCCGTAGCCACTTCTACGGCCTTCATGGTGACGATGATCTGTCTTTTAGAGCCTGAAACAGAACCGAGGATAAGTACATCGGCCCGGGCCAGGCGTCCCGCCCGTGATACTCCCCGTGTGTTTACCAGGCCCGTCTGTTCAAGGGCGATTTCATTGACCAGTTTCCCCAGCTGACGTCTTTCAACGACCCTGATGTCTTTATTCTCTGACAGAGAAGAGGAGAGTGATTCAGGGAGAGCATTTTTTAAAAATGAAATGCTTCGCGCGCCATAATTGGCAAAATTCATGACAGCGACACGTTTTTTCTGGGCTGCTGTTAATGCAGTGGTTAGAAAAAGCAGAATAACAATAAATGTGAAAGTTTTTTTCCAATGAGTCATGTAATGTCCCCCAAATTAGTGTATATTATTATATCAGTGGAGATTCTATCATTAGCAGAATTCTTTATATACTGTTTTTTATTTTTTTATTATAAATAATTACTACACTTACTGTTGCTAAAATATACAACATGGGAACTCCTGTCAATGAAAGATGGGCATTATTTTTTGGCTCATTACGGTTTTGTGGGAATACTTTTAATCCCGCCCATCCAACTCCCAAAGGGGGGGGTAAGACGGCACTTATAACTATTGCCTTCACCGCGTAAATTTGAACTATTTGTAATGCTTAATTTATATACTTAGAGCAGGCTCTTCAGGTTAAAGGGCGATAGTGCCGGTTCATTTAATTCTTCTGTTAACGGTCTCGGCACTATATTTGAAAACAGGGTGCTGACTGCGAAATTTATAGCCATGTAATTGTTTATTTATTGTCTTCTCTGCCGGTAGTACAAGATTTATCCCGGATTTTCAGCTTGACAAATGCCCTGTATTTATCGATGTGATTCAGATGGTCCGATAAAAGATCATTTTGTAAGACAGCAATTCAATAAATGAATATTATTACATTACCTGATAGAGGAAAATATGTTTGAAGGCAGACGTTATTGTGGTGAATTGAAAAAAGAAGACGCTGGAAAGGAGGTCCTGGTTACAGGATGGGTGGATACCCGCCGTGACCTGGGTGGTATCCTTTTTCTTGAAGTAAGGGATGTTACAGGGATAATTCAGGCAGTATTCGATTCTTCTCTTTCAGAGGATAATTTAAAACTGGCTGACCAGACCCGAAGTGAGTGGGTGGTCAGAATAACCGGTACTGTCCGTATGCGTTCAGAGGAGACAATAAACCCCAATGTTCCCACGGGTGAAATAGAAATTGTTGCTGATTCTATTGAAGTTCTGAACAAAGCGAAGGTCCCGCCCTTTCCCATGGACAGCAGAGATCAAATTAACGAAGAGATTCGTCTCAAGTACCGTTTCATGGACCTTCGTCGCGAGGAAATGCGTGATTCAATGATTATGCGTCACAGGCTGATGCAGGCGACTCGTCAGTATCTTTCAGATAACCGTTTTTTCGAAATCGAAACTCCCATGCTGAACAAGTCGACCCCTGAAGGGGCCCGGGATTTCCTGGTACCCAGCCGTATCAATCATGGTGAATTCTACGC
Organism: uncultured Leptospirales bacterium; assembly: GCA_964534225.1. Lineage (GTDB taxonomy): Bacteria > Spirochaetota > UBA4802 > UBA4802 > UBA5550 > CAZHNW01. The sequence continues at coordinate 26,283 of CAZHNW010000055.1, forward strand.
GCTTCCCCAGTCTCCCCAGCTGTTCAAGCAGATACTGATGGTATCCGGTTTTGACCGTTATTTTCAAATTGTTAAATGTTTCAGAGATGAAGACCTGAGAAATGACAGGCAGCCTGAATTTACCCAGATTGACCTGGAGATGTCCTTTGTAACAGAAAATGATGTCATCTCCGCTGTTGAAGGCCTGCTGCAGCGTGTCGTTAAGGATATTACCGGGCGTGATGTTGAACTTCCCATGCCACGCATGACATACGATGAGGCCATGTACCGTTTCGGCACAGACGCCCCGGATACACGTTTCGGCCTTGAGTTAAAAGACTGCTCCGATATCTTTACCGAATCAGAGTTCAAGGTTTTCAGCAGCGCCCTTTCAACCGGCGGTATTATCAAGGGATTTGCCGTCGAAGATGAAGGGCGTATTTCCCGTAAAATGAGTGATGATTATACTGAACATGTCAGGATTTATGGCGCCAAAGGGTTTCCCATGTTCAGGTACCGCGGCGGTGAACTCGAGGGCGGCATTGCCAAGTTTATCAGTGAAAAGGAGAAGGCCGCTGTCATTGAAAGATTCGATCTTAAAAATGACGCCATTCTTTTCTTTTCAGTTGACCGTGAAGATGTGGTCAACTTTACCCTTGCCAACATGCGTAAAAAAGTTGCCGCTGACCTGGATATGATCGATGAAGATAAACTGAATTTTGTGTGGGTAACTGATTTTCCTCTCCTGGAGTATGACTATGAGGCGAAGAGGTTTACTTCCACCCATCACCCCTTTACCTCTCCACAGAAACAGTTTCTCGATAACCTTGAGTCCATTAAACCTGAAGAGGCACGCAGGGTCAAGGCTCAGGCCTATGACATCGTGCTCAATGGTTCTGAAATCGGCGGTGGGTCAATAAGGATAAGCAATGCCGAAATACAGAGCAGGATTTTTCGGCTTCTCGGTATTTCCGAAGAAGAAGCACGCATCAAGTTCTCATTTCTTCTCGATGCCCTTGAATATGGCGCGCCTCCTCACGGCGGGCTTGCCCTGGGGCTCGACAGGATCATGATGATTCTACTCAAGCGTGATTCCATTCGTGACGTCATTGCCTTTCCGAAAACACAGAAGGGGCAGTGCTTAATGAGTGATGCCCCGTCTCCCGTGGCTGACGACCAGCTCGAAGAGCTGTCACTGAAGGTCACCAACAGGTAGTTAATGACCAATAATACCTTTGAAATAGACGACATTTCGCTTTACAAGAAGATCTGCGGTGCCGGTGATGAAAATATCCACACCATGGAAAAACTCATGGGTGTTGAGATCATCCCCCGGGGCAACACACTCATTGTCAAGGGTGAGGCAGATAAAGAAGAAATGGCCATCAGGGCCCTTCATGTCCTTGCTGATTTTCTTCAACTGAAAGAAGACAACTACGAGTTCAGTGGATTTGAGCTGAAATACCTGACCAGCGTTGTCGCCGAGGGGAAGAAAATCAAGGCGGATGATATCAACCGCCTCAAGGTGACCATCGCGGAAACGGGGAAATCAATCGTTCCCCGGACCCTGAACCAGGCTCGCTATATGGGATCCATCCAGAACAGGGCCATCACCTTTGGTATCGGCCCCGCCGGTACGGGCAAGACATATCTTGCCGTTGTGGTGGCTCTCAAGTATTTCCTCCGCGGTAAAGTAAACCGTATTGTGTTGACCCGGCCCGCAGTTGAGGCGGGAGAGAGTCTCGGTTTTCTCCCCGGAGACCTGGTACAGAAAATCAATCCCTACCTGCGGCCACTCTATGACGCTCTTTTTGATCTTCTTCCCTTTGAAAAGGTCACAAAGCTCATCGAAGAGGGAAGCATAGAAATCGCGCCCCTTGCCTACATGCGGGGCCGGACACTGAATAATTCCTTTATCATTCTTGACGA
>CAZHNW010000056.1:0-23098 GCA_964534225.1 uncultured Leptospirales bacterium
AAAGTCATCATCCGAAAGTGCGACTCATACGATATCGACACCAGGCGTGGCATTATCAAGGAAAGCATGGAAGAGCTGGGAGAAAAACCACACGGGAAGGTTCTGATTAAACCGAATATTGTGACCGCCAATAAAGAATACATTCACCACAGCTATACTGCCCGCGAGGCAATGGAAGCCATGGTCACCCTCCTGCAGAAAGACTTTTCACCGGAAAAGATAACCATCGGCGAGTCAGGCGGTATCGGCATGCCCACGCGCATGTTCTTTGCCGAATCAGATTATTACAAGCTGGCAAAAAAACTTGGAGTCCCCCTTGTTGACTTCAACGAAGAGGAGACCACGGTTGTCTCCCTTAAAAAGGCAAAGCTCCACAAAACCATGATGGTGGCCAAATCACTCTTTGAAGCAGACTATAAGATCTGGATGCCAAAACTGAAATTTCACATTGTAACCCAGATCACTAATGCCCTGAAGCTCAATGTCGGCATACTGCACCATAAAGAACGCTTTCTCTACCATGATGACCGGCTCCACCAGAAAATCATCGACATGCTCGAAATCGGATACCCCGACCTCATCGTCTCCGATGCCATTACCATCGGCCGGGGGTTCGAATCGAGCCCCTTTCCCGAACACCTGGGGGCCCTTCTTATCAGTACTGACCCCCTTGCCATGGACACCGTGGCGGCACATGTATTAAACTACAACCCCGAAGAGATCCTCTACATGCAGGAGGCGCGTGAACGCGGTTACGGATCCATCGACCTGGAAGATGTTACCCTCAGCGGTGATGCCTCCATCGAAGAACTCGCCGCCGTGACATCAAAACTCCACTCCCCCTTCCAGGACCTGCAGGAACTCGACACCCCCCTGAAATTTTACGAAGGCACCAATAAGAGTTCAGGCAACATCTGCTACGGGGGATGCATCTGTTCTATCAAGGGGGCACTGGGCACCTCTGATAAAAAATGGTCAGGCAACCTGAAAAACGCGAAAAAGGGCGCCATTGTCATGGGCTACTACGAGGGGGATGTCATCCATCCCGGTGAAACCGTGGCCCTCATCGGTGACTGTGCCGGTGTCTCGGGAAAGTTCGAGGCGGGCAAGGTTATTCGCGTCAAGGGCTGTCCCGTCAAGGTGGCAGATCTTATGCTCTTTGTCCTGCCCCGTCTTAAGATCAAAAGCCCGGCACAGGACCCGCGCAACGCCTTTCTCCTGGTCTATTATTCCATTATCAAGTTTTTTATGCAGATCACCATCCCCTTCAGGAGAAAAGCAAAAATAGGCAAATAGGGGGAAGTTTACTCCCCCTTTTCCTTGACAGGTTTTATTAGACCTGTAAACTGGCAGCAATAAAGGAAACTGCGAAAAAAATTTATGCTTGTGTAAAACTCTTTTCATTCCATTCACACCCGGCCCCCGGGGCGAGGTGTGTCCACATACCTAAAGAAAAGAGGAAGATACAATGCACACTCCATCACATGCAATCCCCGGGTGGGACCATTACCGTACCACCCTTGAAAACGATTCAATAAACATACACGACACCGACAGTATTGCCCGCGTCTCCATGGTCTTACGTGACCGCTGCCGCGTCATCACCCCCGAAGGAGAAAAAGACGCCTTTGTCACAGGACGACTCCTCATGGAGGACGACGGCCCCGCCACGGGAGACTGGGTTCTCTCGCAGCAAACAGGAGACGAAAATATGCTCCTGATACATGATGTTCTGCCGCGCTACAGTTACCTCTCGCGCAAGGTACCCGGCAAAGGCGTGAGGGAACAGGTCATGGCCGCTAACATCGACATCGCCTTTATCACCCAGAGTCTCGATGAAACATGCAATGTACGCACCATCGAACGCTACCTGGTTACGGTACGCAGCCGCGGCATCGAAGCGGCGGTCATACTGACCAAGCGCGACCTGAATCAATCATGGCAGGAAAAGACAGAAGAAATCGCCCGCCTTGTTTCCCCGGTACCGGTGTTCTCTGTCAGCGGCGCTACCGGAGAGGGCGTTGATGAAGCTGCCCGCCGCATCGAAACCGGACTCACCGCATGTCTCCTGGGCCCCTCGGGTGTAGGGAAATCAACCCTTTTAAACAGTATTATGGGAGAGGACCGACAGCGTACCGGCAGTGTACGCGCGGGAGACAGCAAAGGGCGCCATGTAACCACGGCACGTCACCTCTTTCTTCTCCCCGGCGGGGGACTTATCATGGACACCCCCGGCATGAGGGAACTGCAGCTCTGGGAAGAAAAAGGAAGCGTCGATGACGCCTTTCCTGATATCGCCTCCCTTGCGCAACAGTGCCGTTTCAGGGACTGTACCCATGAGGGAGAACCGGGATGTGCCGTCAACGACGCCTGCAACCGGGGAGACCTTGACCCGAAACGCCTTGCCAACTACCAGAAGATGCGACGCGAGATTGAATTCTTTGAAAGCCGTTTTGATTTTTCACTGGAGCAGAAAAAGAAAAAGAAAGAAAAAAGGCTGAGCAAAGACATTAAGGATCTCTACCGTACCCGAAAAAAACGATGAGCAGATCAGGTGCACCTGTCCCCGCCGAAAAATGAGCTGATGAGCTCAGCTGATTCAGCGGGTTTTTCCATGGGGATCAGGTGTCCCGCCCCCTCAACCAGGTGATACTCACCACCAGGGATAAGGGAGGCTGCCTTTTTGAGGTCAATAAAGGCACGGTTCTCACTTGTCTCCCCTTCGACAACCAGTACCGGGCTGACAAGCTTTTCAAGGAGGGGCCAGGGATTGCGGTGCCCACCGCCCATAAAAAGTGAAGCCTCCCGTCGGGGATGACATGCAAGGGTGAGCCCCCCTGTGTCTCCGGAAATCATTCCATATTCAAGATAAAGGTCGAGAACCTCGTCGTCCCAGGCGGCAAAAAGTTTTTTCGATCGAAGGTAGTCACGGGCCGCGTCATGGTTCTCCCAGTGATTGCGGCGCCGAATCGATTTTGATGCAAGGGGGTGCTGGTCCACGGTCATGTCTATTTCATAAACCTGTTCCGGCAGGTAGATGGGCTCGAAAAAGACCATACCCCGCGCTTTCTGTCCATGGATGGCACCGGCAATGGTCATGACCGTGGCCCCCATTGAATGCCCCACAAGAAAGGGACGTTCCAGTTCAAGACGTCGGCAGAGTTCACAGAGGTCTTCCGCCAGAACCGCCCATGAAACGCCCCCCTCTTCGGGTTCCCCTTCACGGTGATCACAGAACCAGGGGGCAATGACGCGGTAGTCCCCGCAGAGACGCCGCGCCACGGGATGCCAGAGCCAGGGGAGAAAACCGGTAGCATGAAGCATGATCAGCACAGGGCCGCTGCCGCCGTAGTCGAGGTACTCGATATCATGATCACCAATATTCTGTGTGCAAACTTTCGGTTCAGTCATAATAGACGGCCCCCTTTTTTATTTCGTCTATTTCATCAGAAGAATAATCTTTTTGCAAGTCATTTGTCACCTGAAAACCATAACATCAAAGGGACGGCTGATATATTTCATCGTGCCCAGGGGTATGATTTCAGGATATCCCTCAAGCTGGTGGATCACCAGATCGTTTTTATCGATAACATGAAAGGGTCTCCTATCCTCGTACAGGGCCGCGACATGCCTGCCAAAGTGAAGGAGAAGACCACTATCAATCACCTCCCTGCTGATGGAAAAACTTCCTTCCCTGCCGCAGGCAACCCCTTTTTTAAAGCGGAGAACACGTCCCTTCTCCTTCAGGTATCGGCGCAGACGGAAGGGATCCACGTAGGGGATTTTATACCCCATGACACGGCGGCCGTAAATGATGAAACCGGAACAATCAGAACCGAATTTCGCATCGGGTCCCCACTTCCCCCCTGCATAAAGAAGGCTCCCCCCGAAAACATAGGGCGAGGTTAAAAGACCGGTCAACCGCCCGGGATAACTCCTGTTCCTGTACCGGGTAACAATTAGTGTGCTGGAACGATACCTTTCTTCACCTCGGACAACTTCGGCAAAGAGACGCACAGTGCCCAACGCCTCTTTCCCCCCGAAGAGATGACGTATATCTTTTAAAATAATTTTCTTTCTCTTAATGCCCTTCAATTCCTGTTCCCTCCAGTAGACGAACCTGGGGGCATTCCCGGCAAAATCCTTTGCTCCGAAAATATTATAACAGCTTTTATCAGGAACCAGGGCAAACCAGCGAAGGGCCTCACCCCCTGAAAGGAAAAGCGAATCAAGGGAAACAGAAAAATTCACATCCCGGGTAAGACTGATATTGTCCCCCTGAAATTCCCTTCCCCCGCTGTCACGAACCCTGAGCAGAGGCTTCACCGGAAGATCCCCTGACGCCCTGCGCAAAAATTTTTCCCAGCGCTGCCTGTTGTGGTTTACAATAAGTTTTTCCTTTTTCTGCAGCAACAGGTTCTTCAGTGTATCATTCGCCGACAGCAGGTCCAAACGGGGAGGTCTCTTTCCTTTCATTGCATAACGACGCGCCTTGAGTGAACGGTCAGGCCCCATATCATGAAAGGGTTCAAAAAAAAGATGCCCGTTAACAATTCCCGGGAGTTTTCGCAGGATCATGGATAGAAGCCCGTATGCCTGTCTGTCTGATTTCAGGTAGGGGCGTGACACGGCAATGGTCAGCGCCTTCAGGTTTACATGGGAAAGGGTATACTTTAAAATGGCATCGAATTCCCTCTCCGCCTCTTCAGGGGTTTTTGTGGCAAAGTAATCGAGATCGATACTGACAATAACGGGACGGGCAAAAAATTTTTTCTTTGAAATTGATTCAAAAGTGGCTACTGAATATCTTCGTGACAGGTTTTTCTCCTTTCGGGGAACGAGAGAGGTAAAGGCCTTCAGTGCCGTTGAGACTTCCTTTTTCAGGGCCTTCTGAGAACGGACATCATCAGGAGGTCTTATCCAGGTAACTTTCGCAATGAAAGAGGGCATCAGGGGCTCGATCCAGTTAAAACACTGTATAATGCCCCTTTTTTTCAATGATGCGAAGAAAGGGGTCCTGTCCCCATGCCGGCACTGCAGCAGCATGTGACGGATATGGTCTGACCCCGGAACAGCAGTGGCGTCGCTGTGTTCATCAAAAAGAAGTAGATGACATCCCTCACCAGGATCAAGTCTCTCCGCGAGGAAGTAAAAACTTCCCCCGTGATTATCTTCGATATGGATGGGAAGAAAATACTCCCTTTCCGAACCGTTAAGGGGACAGAAAAGACACAGGCAGAAAAATAGAAGTATGCCCTTCCTGGCGGATACAATCACCGCGCCCCCAGGTGCCCCTTCGGCTTTTTTATATTCTCCTGGATTATCAATTCACTGATACATGTATCGTGGTATTTCGTGCCACGGTAAATATCATCAATGATGATCTTTACTGTCCGAACACTGCCACGGTACCCGGAGAGGGATACATACTGGTAGGCATGGGGATTCCCGGCATATGACATGGTAAACCCATCGGCCAGAACCGCCCTCTTTACATGTTTTCCGTTCAGAATGATGCGTACCGCGGAGGGTCTGTTGTTCTGCCCGAAAAGGGTATGGGAATAATTCATGCCGGCGATAAAACCAATTCTGCTGATCCTGACAGGTTTTTTAAAGCGGAGTACAATATATTCTCCCTTTCCCGCACCTTTTTTCCCTTCTACCCACGAAGTTTTTGTTTTACCGTCAAAAAGGCTTTTTGAGGAAAAATCATATTTTGTACTTCGAAGGAACGAACTGACCCTTACCTCGTCAGGAAGATGGGAACGATAGTACCGGTTATTAATCCGGTAAATTGAATCCCATCTTCCCTGTTTTGATGACCCGTAAATTGCGTATGAATCATACTTATTCATCAGGTTGACAACGATATTATCTTTACCCGATGGTTCAAGATCCCGAAAATTCCAGGTAAAAACATTTCCCTTTCGCGAAAACCTCTTTCCCGGCCAGATAGAGATCCTTCCGGGGTTAACGGTTTTCGCCGTAATGGTCACGCTTCCCTTCTTTATCGGTCCCTTCCATGTTTTCCCGACAGATAGAAGATACATGAACCGCTCAGGATTTGCATGGGTGTCTTCAGAAACAAAACTGCCGCTTCCCTGGTAGCATGACAGGTACGTGATTCTCACCCTTCTCACTTCATTCTTTTTGAATTCGAGAGAAGACACATACCATGCCAGCTTCGGGTTCAGGTTCGGTTCACTGTCACTAAATCCCATGAATTCAACGGGCGCCTTAAGCCATGATATTCTTTTTTTCTCTTTCACGAAATGAACGGGAAGCTGAGTATCATTACTGAATATTTTATAACCTGCTATCTCCTGTTTCTTTATCGATTTCTCATTAAAAAGCATGCAGGGGTACCCGATGCGTATCTTTTTTTCGACCCCGTGGTTTTTCATCTCATACTCGACTTCAACCTCTGCAAATCCTTTGTAGAGATCAATTTTAAGTGTCTCCTTTTCGATGGAGACATCTTCTGACTTCAGCAATACAAGGTGTCCCTGCGCGATATTCCCTTTCCCGAAATAGCCCCCATTCGCGAAAAGGGGAATCACTGCGAACAGAAGTGCCGTGGCGGGAAGTAAAAGGCTGCAATAAATTTTTTTCATGACACTCATAATGCTTTTCCTCTTAACATTAAATTGACTGTAACAATCACTCTATTCAGGCAGAAGAAAAAATACATGGCCATTGATCCGGGCAATCTGTCTGAGCAGGAAGAATGCCCTGTTGCCATAATCCCTTTTGGAAATTCCCCTGTTAAAGATATAGCTTCGAACTGTACCGGAAAGAAACCTGCCCTCACCAGAAAGGCAAATTCTCACCGCGCAGGAAGGAACGGGCCTGTTTTTCTCTACACCGGGATAATCAAAGATAAAATTCCCCAGGGAATAAAGGATTATTCTGTCTTTATAGAGTTCAATATCACGCAAAAAATGGGTGCCATGACCGATAACGATATCGGCACCCGCATCGATACAGGCACGAGAAAACTTTCTGACATCCCCACGCGCCTCCCAGCCATTGTATTCCACCCTGCCGGGAATTTTCGCAAGACTGCCGGTTTCCGCCCCCATGTGTGCTGATACGATAATAATATCTTCCCTGCAGGGGGAGATGACCTGTCTTACTCTTGAAAGAGTGTTTACATTGTTTTTCCCGGAAAAAGAAAAACCGATAAGACGGCAGGAAACATCACCGACCCGAAAGCACCTCCCCCGGCTTTCATCATCAACAGTCCGGAACCCGTCCGCTTCCAGGAGGGACCGCGTTTCCCTGCAGCCATCTCTACCGTAATCGTGTGAATGGTTATTGGCCAGGCTCAGGGCATTAAAGCCGACCTGTTTCAGGAGAGCAACTGTCTCCATGGGCATGGCGAGCTTCAATCTCTCCCTGTCCCCTTTCGAAAAATTTTTTTTCAAAACTCCTTCGAAATTGGCAAATACAATATCGCCCTGGATATTCAGTCTCTGTAATGCCGCCCTCTTCTTTTTAAGAAGAGGGGCACTTATATAAATATCACCCACGGCGAAGAGGGTGACTGTCTTTTCCCCTGAAACCGGGAACCACCCGGCAAGAATAATCAGTAAAGCAGCCGAAACAGGTTTCATAAACAATACCAGAAAAATGAAGAAGAACCCTTCCCCCACTACAGGGGGAAATAACAGTATCAACGCTACAATCTATAAAGTAACTCTTAAACACTGGTAGCATACCCGCTTATTCGTGGCAAGAGCAATTTTAAACGAATTCATCTTCGGCATCTTCTTCACGCAATTTCCCTGTTGACATTGACAATTTTTTACTGAATAATAACTGAAAATATGAGATGATGAATCCAAGATTGATCATTATCTATTTTCTTTCTACACCCTGGAGCTTGTTGTCATGAATACACGTTTTTTATTGTGCGCATTTTTACTCTCACTTGCATTTTCATCATGCCAGTCAGCGTATCGCACAACGCGAGATGTTGACTTTCATAAGAAAGGTTTTTCCATCCAGGAAATCAATAAATACGGAGGAAGACTCTTTATTGTCTCCAGTTACCTCTCCCGGCACCACTACCTTGAGATTACACAGCAGGCAAAATGGGACCGAAAACTGAAAAGGGATATAGTGAGACAGCAAAAAAAACTCAGGCCCTATACCCATGTCTCTGCCGCCATTTCAAACATATGCGCTGATTACACCGCTTCTAAAATGCGCGGCATGAATATTAAAAGACCTGTATCGATGACCCGTATCGGCGTTGACAAAATGGTTGCCGCCCGAGTCGGCACACGGGGCGGCATCGATGGAAAAAAATATCTCAGGGCGCTCAAATACATGTATGGGAAAGTCATGAGAAAGGGAGATGTGCTTCTCATCATTACCTACTCGGATTACATCTTCAAGTTCGAAAAGAAAAAAGCATTGATCCGTTACGGCATCAAATACCAGGCAAAGGCCATGCGAAAAATTTCCGGCAGACATTTCCAGAAAATTACTTCCGTGTCCGGAAAGGCCTTCAATGGTGATTATATCGAAGGGCGATACCGGGGCACACTTGCGGGATACATAAACAGGACCAGAAGAGTATACACCTTCAGAAACGCTGTCATGTGGGCAACATTCCAAATGTGGAAAACCATGGTTAACCAATAACGTGAGGAAACAATGAAAATTTATATTGATGGAAGTTTTTACAGCAGAGATGAAGCGCGCATTTCTGTGTTCGACCACGGACTTTTATACGGTGACGGAGTCTTTGAAGGAATCCGTATTTATGACAACAATATTTTCAGGCTCGAGGAACACCTCTATCGCCTCTACCAGAGCGCGGCTGCCATCAAATGTGACATTCCCCTCTCATTCGAAGACATGATTGCCGCCGTTGAAGAAACAGTTGAGGTGAACAATAAAAAAGACGGGTACATTCGCCTTGTTGTAACCCGCGGTGTCGGTGACCTCGGCCTGAACCCGCGCCTTTGCCTTCGCCCTTCTGTCATTATAATCGTCGATGACATCACCCTCTACCCGGAAGAATATTACCGTAAGGGAATCAACATAATAACATCATCAATACGGCGCATCCCCCCTGACAGCCTCGATCCGCGCATCAAGTCGCTGAACTACCTGAACAATATACTGGCCAAAACCGAGGCCCTCCAGGCGAATGTCCCTGAAGCGGTGATGCTGAACAGGCAGGGGCATGTTGCTGAATGCACCGCTGACAATATCTTCATCGTGCGCAACGGTGAGGTTCTGACCCCTGATCCCATCGAAGGAGCCCTTGACGGCATAACCCGCCAGGTGGTCATGGAATGCGCCCTCATAAGCGAAATTCCCTTCTTCGAAACGCCCCTTTCACAGTATGACCTCTACACTGCCGACGAATGCTTTCTCACCGGAACCGGCGCTGAAATGATACCCGTTGTCGAAATCGACGGACGCATTATCGGCACAGGAAGACCAGGAAACACATTTATTGAGCTTATGGAAACCTTTCGTGACCAGATACTCCCCGAAGATAGTATCTGATCACAGAAATGCCCTGCAGGCCAGTGTTTCTTTTCAGCCTGCTGTTTCCGGTGCAAGTTTATGAATATCCAAAGCAATCCCCTGACGGTCGCACGGTTCCATGACAATTGCTCCCGGGGAACAGGCTGCTGCCGCCACACCACATCCCATGCAGAGGGACATATTGATGACGGGCTTCTCCTCTTCACTAATGCTAATGGCCCCGAAGGGACATTTGCTGACACAGTCCCTGTCACGATTCAGGCATTTTGCATAATCAATAACAGGGCGGTACCCTGAATGACCGAGGGGTGATTCACTAATATTGTGTGAATGAAAAAACCGGTGCCCTGAAAAAGCCACACAGCATTCAGGGCAGCAGTTACATATAGCATACATCTGCTGTCCCACGCCATCCTTGTAATAGGCATTTGTTATATAACCCTTTTCCTTACAGGTCCGCAGCAAAGAAAGGGCCTCATCGCGGGTAATTCTCTTCGGATCAGCGCTGCGGTTATGTTCCATCATGAATGAAACATAGGGCTCGCCAATAATAATGCATTTATGAGCAGGTTCACAATCATGCCCCTTTGCCTCACGGCAGGCGCATTTAACCACACATATTTCATCCGGGTGCCTGAATATAAGCTGGTAGGCATTATTCCAGGGCACTGTTGTTTCTGCGAGATCCCGGGGCACCTCAACACTTACATTGAGATTAATAATTTTTTCAGCATCTGAAAGGAGCATCACCTTGCCATGATAACGGTGTGTCACATATCGGATTACCGGTAAAAATAAAAAGGTGTTATACCGTCTCAATAAAAGTGCCACAACCCTGAAAGCCCTGGCGATGACCCTGACATATTCCCGGATGAACTTCAGGTAAAGATACCCGTCAAAGAAAAGAATTACTTTCTTCCAGCCATGCAACCTGAAAAGCTCCCGTGATGATTTCTTCATATCTCCCCCTTGAAAACAAAAAATTATTATAACTATTAAATAAATTTTGTTCAATTTTAGACCTGACTGGTCAGATATATACATTTACTTTAATTTTCATATTGTCAAGAAATAAATATTCCCAACTGCAGTGTATGAGGATCAAGACCAAAAATATCACCTTATTCCTCCCGACGATGCTCTGAGTCAGCACACGTTGCTGGCTCAGAGCCCTGTGCTGGAAAAATCAAAAGCAGCCTTTGGTCAATGGCTGCAGATCAGGGACCTGCGGGTAGAAGTCACCCCTCCCGTGGAATATTCTCAATGCCCCTGGATTTGACAGGATATTTTTGCCGCAAAGAGAATTCAGCAGCAACATTTCTGTTGACAGGGGTCTGAAGATAAAAGGAAAGTAGCCTTATCACTGATTAAGGGAAAAATAATGACAGAATCACTACAGCAGTACCTGGCATCAACATACTATCTTGACTCTGACCATCCCGCGATAAAGGCCTTTGCTGCAAAAAACGCAGGACAGGGTGAAGAAATTGAAAGGGCGGTTCGCCTCTATTACGCAGTGCGCGACGGCATAAAATATAATCCCTACCTGGTACATATTGACCCGTCACACTACGTGGCACATTTCACCCTGGAAAGGGGAGAGGGCTTCTGTGTACAAAAGGCGATTCTCCTTGCCGCAGTAGTACGCGCCGCGGGCATACCTGTACGTGTCGGTTTTGCCAATGTACGCAATCACCTCACCACCAAAAAACTGCGTGAAAGGCTTAAGGGTGACCTCTTCGTCTTTCACGGCTATGATGAAATATTCCTTGAAGGCAAATGGGTCAAGGCCACACCCGCCTTTGATATCGACCTCTGCCGGCGATTCAATGTACTGCCCCTTGAATTCGACGGGCATAAAGACTCAATCTTTCATCCCTATGACGGAGCGGGGCGCCGGCACATGGAATATGTCCATGACTACGGGACCTTTTCTGACTTCCCCTATGAATTGATGATACAGGAAGGAAAAAAATACTATGCTCATCTCTTCAAAGAAATAGACAGGGGAGAAAAACTGGAAGGAGATTTCAGAAACGAGGAGTAGATTTCACCGCATAACAGGTAAATTTTTCTTGTCCTTTCAAAAAAAACATGGTAGCATCGGCCAGTTTTTCAAAAAATTTCCGGGATACTTATGACCGAGAAAAACATGATCACCGAGAAGAGAACACTCCCCGACAGAAGGCTCTACGATTACCTGAACCACAGCAGTCTCGCCCCTGAAGAGCGCAGCAGGTATGACAGGCGAAAACATGTTCGCCGCCGAAAAACAGTCCGAAGAAAAAATACTTCTCCCTGTCTCAGGCTCCCTTCCTGAGCACCCCTTTCAGAATAGTGCCGGCAACAAAAAAGCAGACCGCCACGGTAAAGATCCTCACCACTGAAACGTCCCTCCCCGCGGTACCGAAAAGAACAAAGACACCATTAATTGCTGTCCCCACAGACGCGGCGTAAGCAAAGATCATTACCGCTGTTAGAATGTTCTTCCTGGTTTTGTTCTTTTGCACTTTTTTATCACCTGTTTTGCTTTCCATTCTCTGCCCCCTTAATCAATTATGCGCCTGGTACAAAAAAAATGCCGTGACGCGGCACCCAAAAATACCAGCATCATCTTTCATGCCTGATGGTGAATATCTTGACAAAATCCCTGTTACAGTACAGTGATAGTGTGATACACCATTTTGATATTTTATTGACAGCACATTTTAAAATCAGGGTAAAAAATTATGAAAAAACTCGGAATTCTCGAAAAGCTGATTATCTTTACCGTGGGCATGACCCTTTTCACCTTTTCCCTGATTTTTATAATCGTTACTATATCCTTCAACAACTATAATGACTTTGTTTTTAAAAAAGCAGACACCCTTCTTCTCGACAGGTACCGCCACGAACTGAAATCAGCAACAGAAATCGCAGCCTCCACCCTTAGCTGCATCTATAAACAGCCGGACATCAATAAAAACGAAAAACTTGCCCGGGCCCGCCGGCTCCTGCGTCGGCTGCGATTCGGCAAAGACGGTTACTATTTCGTCTACGAAAAGGGCACAGGCAGAAATATTATCCACGGCGCCAACAGAAAATTCGAAGGGAAAAATCTCTGGAAAATGCGTGACCCGAAAAACCAGCAGTTTATTATCCAGGAACTCGACCGCGCCGCCCGCAAGAAAACCCTTTTTCACCAGTACCCATGGCCGAAGCCCGGTACAGGAGAAATCTGCCCCAAGCTCGGTACAGCAATGCTGGTACCAGGAACGAACCTGTGGGTAGGAACAGGTGCCTACATCGACGACATCAACATCGAGAAAAACAAACTCAACAGCGCCATCAAAAAAATAATATTTAGAACACGCATCACTTTTATAATCAGTTTCATAATAATCGGCATACTGTCGGTTGCCATCATCATCATCATGTCACGGAGCCTTATAAATCCCATACGAAACATGATTGTCTCCAGCAAGGAGATATCACGGGGCAACTATGACATTGTCATCATAGCCCGCACCAGGGACGAAATCGGCCAGCTCGCTGAAAACTTCAATGTCATGGCCCACAAACTGAAAGACTATACTGAAAATCTCGAGCAGAAGGTAGAAGACAGGACCCATGAACTGCAGGAAACGATGACGATGCTCAACGAATCCAATGCCATCCTTGAAGGCCTCTCCGACAAACTTTCCCGGTACCTCTCCCCGCAGATAAGGGAGAGCATCTTCAGCGGCAAACAGGAAGGAAAGATCGAGTCACACAGGAAAAAACTAACTGTATTCTTCTCCGATATTCGCAACTTCACCGCCACAACAGACCGCATGGAAACAGAGGACCTGACAAGCCTCCTCAACAACTACCTTGAAGAGATGTCACAGATAGCACTGAAATACGGCGCCACCATTGACAAGTATATAGGCGATGCCATCATGATTTTCTTTGGCGACCCCGAAAGCATGGGCGAAAAAGAAGACGCCATCGCATGTGTTGAAATGGCCATCGAGATGCGCGAAAGAATCAGGGAACTGCAGAAGACATGGATCGACCGGGGCATCGCTGAACCCTTTCACATCAGGATGGGCATCAACACCGGTTTCTGTACCGTGGGAAATTTCGGAAGTAACGAACGAATGGAGTATACCATTATCGGCTCACAGGTAAACCTGGCATCCCGCCTGGAAAGTGCGGCAGAACCTGACCAGATACTGATCTCCCAGGAAACTTTTGCCAATATAAAGGATAAAATTTACTGCGAAAAAAAAGAAATCATCAGTGCCAAGGGTATCCACTACGATGTACAGACATACCAGGTCATTGATAGAATCGAAAAAATTGATAAAAACACATCACACATAGAAGAACATTTCGAAGGCTTCTCCATCACCGCCGACCTGAACCTGATAAGCAAAGAGGAGAAGAGACAGATCATGAAAAAGTTAAAAATGACCTTCGACAGGATAAAAGAATCATAACATGTCCTATATCCTATTACAGATCGACAGCGGCAAAAGTATCGAACTTGTCGAAGAGTACTGGCGGGAAATCCTCACAACGGGAGAGCGTGAAGGCTGGGAACCAGAAGGAACAGCCTTTGATTTCATCTTCCAGCTCGATGAAGCCATTGATGAAGGCGATGACGAAATGCACCGCCTCTTTAACTATATTCTCTGCAACAATGATTTCATTACCTGGAAGGGCAGCTACACTGAGAAAGAGAACCAGATCATTTCTGAATCAGACGCCTACTGCCTTTTTCAGGCAATCGAAGATGTCATCGACGATGAGGCCCTTCACTCCATCCTCAGGGAAGGCAACCTGCGTATATGTAAATAACAATACCGAACATTGAAGGCGAGGTTGGCGAACCTCGCCTTCAATGTTCGCCAACTCGCCCTTAACGATCACGTCTTATTTAAAACAGCTTATAACTCATCCCCATGAGAAGGGCAAAGTAAAACTTACCCTTAAAATACTTATCCTGAATATGGGAGCCCATCATGGTCACAAAATAGGGCTGCAGGTTTTTACCCTGAAAAGACCACTTCGGTTGATAAAGTATAAGCCCGGCCAACCTCATGGAATTCTTTTCATTGCTGTTAACCCAGAGGTTCGTAAAGTTAACCCCCACCCTGAAGGTTCCCACACCATTAAAGGGGCCGATTTTGTAAACAAGCTTGGCATCATGTTTAAAGGCCGTGTCCTTACCCTTGTGGAGGATAAACGTAGAGGGATCATAGTAGTAACCATCATAGTTATAGTCATGATAATCAATGGCAAATGAATAGAGGGCTGCAACAGGTCCCAGGGCCATTTTCAAAGTAGGAATCACCAGCATCCGAAATCCCCCCTTCGCGTAACCGTCCCTCGCCTTACGGGCATCGGTATCGTACTCGTCGTTTTCATTAAAGGTGATAAAACCGGGACCGAAGGTATCATTGTTGCCATCATACAGGTAATCATAACCCGCGTATGCCACGACATCAAAAACGGCAATGGGTTCAATCTTCACAAAAGCTGATGCGCGTTAAAAAGAGGGACTCAGGTATTCCTGCACCCCCAGATCAATCTTTGTCGATCTCCAGAGAACACCCGGTCTTTTTATAAGAGGAATGCGGTAGAAAACATCCGCCTTCAGGGCAAGGCCCAGGGGATTAATTGAGGCCCCAAGACTGGTATCCAGATAAAGGCCCTCTCTGACCCCCTCCCCCTTCTTTTCATCATCGTCTGCAAAAAGTAGAGATGAAAAGGCAGCAACACAGACAGCCGTTACGACAAACAGAATCCTGGTTTTCATAATCCCTCCTGAGTCTTGTGACTCTGCGGAGCAAACCCCGCCTGACATACACATTATATGCCTGAACGGGATGAATACAAGCAAAATAAAATTTCCCGCTGTCCCGGCCAGCCGGGACCAATGCTCGCACATTGGTCACTTACCTGCGGCATCGACGGGGTGTTTTTGTTACGAAGAAGCACCTGCTTAACAGGCTATCCAATCCCGCCTTCGGCAGCATTGCTTTTCAGAGATTGCCTGAAGAAAAATGTCAGGCACCGTATTCTTCCCGGTAGGCATCGATCATGCCCTTGATTGTATCATCGAGAACAACACGGCCGTTGACTTCCCTGTTGTGCAGATACGTGACAATATCATCGAGGGTTACAATAGCAGCGGTGGGGAAGTTGAATTCCTCCTGGATCTCTGCCAGGGCGCTTTTACTTCCCGTTCCCTTTTCCATGCGGTCCACGGAAACAATAAGACCCGCCACGGCAACATCCGCGGCGGCCTTCAACAGGGGCACCGTTTCACGGATGGAAGTCCCCGCGGTGGTGACATCCTCGACGATGAGCACACGATCCCCGTCGGCGGGACGGTATCCCACGAGACTTCCCCCTTCACCATGATCCTTTACTTCCTTGCGGTTGAAGCAGAAGGCCACATCACGCTGAAAAAGACCTGAAAGGGCGATAGAAGAGGTCACCACAAGGGGAATCCCCTTGTAGGCGGGTCCAAAAAGGGCGGCAACCCCTTCGGGGAAGTGCGCCTCGATTGCCCGGGCGTAGAACTCACCAAGTCTCTTGATCTGATCACCTGTCTTATAGTTTCCCGTGTTGATAAAAAAAGGAGTCTTACGGCCGCTCTTGGTGGTAAAATCACCAAAAGTAAGAACTCCCGCCTCAACCATAAATTCAATGAAATCTTTTTTATACTCTTCCATGTTATTTTACCTTTTCAGTTCAGTACTGATTTCTTAAACTTTGCAAACAGAAAAGCTCTTTACTTTCCGCCGCCTTCGACGATGGAAAATAAATTTTTCATCATTTGCACTAAAAAATATTGTTAAAAAAAACTGTTTTCAGGGCAGACTACCCGGAAAGGGCAATCGATCAAGTTATTTTTTCTCCACCGAACTCTCATGACCTTTCCCGGCAAAATCACGGCAAAGCTGCCCTTGCAGTATTAAAGTGGAAATTTTCATATAAATGTTGACATATTTCATTATAATGAAAAAAAATGCATCAATACAAAATATCACTGTTGCCTCAAAGTTTAGATATCCTGAATTCTAAAGGAGTTGGCAGTAAAAAAGCTGACATTTCTAAATTAAATATGCCGGCATTCACCCGGTAAAAAATTTTCTAAAGACAACAGTGAATAAAATTATCATTATTTGGAGAAAAACCAGAATGAAAAAAATTTTTACCAGCCTTTTATTTGCCGCACTTCTGGCCCAGACGGCATGTCTTGGCAGTATCATCAAGAACTCAGTAAAAGACACACCCCTTGGCAATAAATTTCTACTGCACAGTAACCCCCGCGTGGGAGACTTTGCCATACTGAAAGGCGCAGGAGGAAATTCACAGATAGAAATGAAAATTACAGGCCGTTCAGGAGGCCTTTTTATTGTACGCACCAAAACAGGTTTCATGCTTCCCGGTATCGGCATGCGCAATGCCGTAACCATTGATGTTTACGTCAGCCGCGGCGGCAAAGTATATAAAGGGTTTTACATTGACGGCGCCGAAAAGACCCCCCTCAAGGTCGCCGGCCCCGGCGAGAACGAATACATGCAGCCCGTGCGCCTCACAGCGGCACAGAAACGTGAATTCGACCTGACATACAGTGAAACCACAGGCGCCGGTACCTTCAGGGTCAGGCCCGTTGCCTATAAATCAATGAAAAACGGCAGGGAAACCTATATCGTTCACATGGACAATCCCCGCGTCAAGTTCAGGCATGTCGCCGG
Organism: uncultured Leptospirales bacterium; assembly: GCA_964534225.1. Lineage (GTDB taxonomy): Bacteria > Spirochaetota > UBA4802 > UBA4802 > UBA5550 > CAZHNW01. Next base: position 17,247 of record CAZHNW010000056.1, read on the forward strand.
CTATACCTTCTCCCGTGACGGCTCCACCTGGCAGAAGACAAAGGCCCTGGAACTGATCCAGCAGGGTCGACGATAAGTCAAATAAATCATTAGAAATAATAAAGGCCGTCCAAAACGCTGTTTTGAGACGGCCTTTATTATTTCTTACAGATAAATATTCCTTCAACAAACGGGAACTCCGCGGCCACGAAGATAATCCTTTAACTCATCAATCTCAATTATTCCAAAATGAAACATCGACGCGGCAAGAAGCACTGATGCCCCGGCCTCTACAGCATCATAAAAATGCTCAAGCTTACCTGCTCCCCCTGATGCGACCACCTCGGCGGAAACGGCTTCTTTTATCGCCCGGATAACAGGCAGATCATAACCAGTCCGTGCGCCGTCCCCTGCTTTGCTGGTAGGAAGAATTACCGGTACGCCATACCCGTCTACCTCTTTTGCCCATTCGACAGCATCTTTCCCTGTAGCTGTACGTCCCCCATCAATATAGACTTCATAGCCCGATGGCATGGCATTGTTCTGATCAACATCAATGGCAATTGTAAGTCTTTCGGCACCGAATTCCTTAACCATTTCAGGTATCAGGCGTGGATTGCGAAAAGCCGCGCTGCTCACAGACACCCTGTCTGCACCGGCTTTAAGTACAGCCTGGGCTGATTTCACATCAGAAATGCCTCCCCCCACGGTAAAGGGAACCGTGGTAACTTCCGCTACCTGCTCTACAATGTTCAGCATTGTGGCCCTGGCTTCAACTGTCGCTGTAATATCAAGCAGTGCCAGTTCATCAGCCCCTTTTTCACAATATTTTTTTGCACATTCAACCGGATCTCCCGCATCTTTAATATCCACAAAATGAACACCTTTAACGACACGGCCGTTCTGCATATCAAGACATGGCATTATACGCACCTGTTTTTTCATAAATCCCCGCTTCATTAAAAAATTAACATGACTTCCTGCCTTCAAGACAGGATATTCAGAAAGAAAACAATAATAATTCCATAATTTTTTTGCAAACAGAAAAATATATTATTTTCAAAACAAATCAGGCAAAGCGGCAAATCCACCGGAGCCAGGAGAAGAGGATTCATCTTCTGAAAAAACTTTGAACTTCCCCCCTTTTTAATCTTTTAAAATTCGCCTGAACCTTTAAAAGGCCTTGACTGACAGGCAAATCATATAATAATACCAGAATCGTAACATTTTTCGTTCCCCGGCAAAACAAAACATTAAAGATATGAAAAGGTTTATTTCATTAAACATCAGCCTCCTGGTATTTCTCCTTGGGGCCGCCGGCTTTCTCTCTCCCCTCAAAGGCGCGTCTCTTGAGAAGGGGCATCTACGACTGGGCCCGGAACCTTTCAAAGAGGAAAAAATCATCTCCCTTGACGGACAGTGGGAATTTTACTGGAAGAAACTCCTTACACCGCAGGATTTTTCCCGGGAGAAAAAACCGCGTCCCACACATTATCTGAGACTCCCCGGCCCCTGGAGCAAACAGGCTCCCGGGAAAAAAGCCCTGCCTGCAAAAGGATATGGCACCTTTCGTGCTGTCATTGATTTCGATGACAAAAGCCTCACCCCCGGGGATACCTGCCGCATCATTGCCATTGACATGCCCTTTGTGCATACCGCCTACCATCTCTGGATCAACGGCCGGCTCATTCTTAAAAATGGCAGAGTGGCGCAAACAAAAGAAAAGATGGTACCCTGCCAGGTGCCCCGCCTGGGCCACTTTACGCCCAAAAACAACAGGGCCGAAATTATCTTACAGATTTCCAACTTTCAACAACGCTTTGGGGGGATTTCAAAAACGATTCGCATCGGCCCTCACCGAAAACTTCAGAAAAAAAAAGATCTTCGGTATCTCATTGTTCAGACCGTAGCCGGGTGTATTCTCGTTATCGCTATCTTTCATTTCAGTCTTTTTTTCTACCGGCGTAAAAACGACTCCAATATAATCTTTGCCTTTTTTTCACTGGTCATCGTTATACGCCTGCTTTTGACAAGTGAAAAAATTCTAAGCCGTTTTCTGCCGCAGGTACCCTGGGAGATCACCTTTCGCCTTGAGTACATGACCATCCCCGGCAGTGTCATACTCTTTACCCTGTTTATCTTTTCACGGCACAGAGATTACATGTCCTCTCTGGCAGTTCGTGCCATTGTGGGCTACCATTCGATCCTGATAATCTATGCCCTCTTCAGCCCGGTATTTCTTCTATCCCGGAGCCTCGACTTCTATAACGCGGGACTGTTTATTGCCATTGTCTATGTCGCCTGGTCGGTCATTCGTTTTTCAACCCGGGAACGAAAATGGCCCCTGCTGCATATAACCGGTATTTCCGCAATTTTTCTCGCCATTGTCCATGACATTCTCTTTTCCCATGATTATTTAAAGTCTGTCTACATTTTCCCTGCGGGGCTTCTTGTCTTTATCATAACCCAGTCCATCATGGCACTGCAGCAGTCCCTCGATGAACAGAGCAGGCTCCAGACAATTAACAGGGAACTTGAAATAGCAGGCAGTCTGCAGCGATCAATCCTTCCCGCGGAAATCCCCTTAATGAAAGGCCTCGATATCCATGTACGCTATGTCCCCATGCGCCAGATCGGGGGAGACCTCTACCATTTTCACCACTTCGATGAGAAAACCATTGGCATCATTGTGGCGGATGTTACCGGCCACGGCATTCCCGCCTCTCTCATCGCCTCCATGGTAAAAATCGCCTTCTCCCAGCAGATAGAACTGGCACGGGAACCCGCCCATCTTCTCGCCGGCATGAACAATATGCTCTTTAAACAGATCGGGGGCCAGTTTGTGACAGCCAGTTATCTCTACATTGACGGCGCCGCGAAAAAACTGAAAGCGGCCCGGGCAGGACACCCTCCCCCTCTCATGATCAGAAATGGCACCGTGCAGGAAATCATCTCCCGGGGACGTCTCCTCGGGACTTTCAGCGACATTAACTGTACCGAGGCTGAAATCGATCTTGCCACGGGAGATATTCTCCTTCTCTATACAGACGGCATTACAGAAAGCCGCCGGGGAGAGAAATATCTGGGCAGTAACGGCCTGATGGAAATATTAAGTCAAACCGATCTGCACAACGCACCCGCCGTTGCTGACACTGTAATCACCGCAGCTGAAAACTGGTCTGATTCTGATGAAGCAGGAGACGACATTACCCTGGTTGTCGTCGAAGTGAGCTGAAATGCCTCCTGCAAGAAAGGGAAAACAGGGGGGTACCCCCCCGACGGAAACCGACTTTGCCCGCGACTACTTGCCCTGTCCTGCGGGAAGTATTATAATGAGTATAGCCTTTTTATTACAGAAATGCAGGAGGACCCCGTGAGACTCTACCTGGTACAGCATGGAAAGGCCCATCCCAAAGAGGTACAACCTGACCGCTCCCTCACATCCGAGGGCGAAGAGGAGGTACGCCGCATTGCCGAAGTCGCCGCGGGGTACGGGGTACAAGTCAGTGAAATCCGCCACAGCGGAAAGACCCGCGCCGCCCGGACAGCGGAGATCATGGCGGAACATCTCCTCGCGGAGGGGAGCCCGGATATTATGGCGGGCCTGGGCCCGAAAGATGATGTGGCCCATGTTATCGAAAAGCTGAAAGACCACCGGGACATCATGCTGGTGGGCCATCAGCCCTTCATTGGCAGAATCTGTGCCGCCCTTGTTGCGGGTGATGAGAATCTCACAATTTTCAGTTTTCAAAACGGCGGCATTGTCTGCCTTGAGTTTAACGAGGATGAGGGCTGGTTCATTCGCTGGAGTCTCAGCCCTTCAATAGATTAAGCAGAAGCCCCTGACCATGAAATACAGTTTCAAAAATATTCCCCACAGGGTAACGCTGAAATATTTTCTTCTTCAGCTTCCCGCACTGGCCCTGGTGCTCTTTGTCATCCATCACATTAACGAGCGCTTTGAACTTCCCCTCATGATGACATGGGGGACCATTGCAGCATGGATTGTAAAAGATATCCTGATTCTCCCCCTGGTGTGGCGTTCATACGAAAGCCGGGGAGAGAGCGCCATGGAAAAGATGAGAGGTCGCCGGGGTACCGTGCACCGCCGCCTTGAACCGGCAGGCATGATAAAAATCGGCGGTGAGCTCTGGCAGGGGGAAGTTAAAGGCGCCCCTTCCGTAATCGAGACCGGGGAGCCTGTGACTGTTGTGGGCCACGAGGGACTGAAACTGCTGGTGGTCCCCAGTGAATTATAAAGAGATACCGGAGGAACAATTTTATGAAAATGACTGCACGAATACTGCTCTTTTTCATCATGACACAGGTATTTTCATCATGCGCCTGCCTGCGCCCCATCGGGAAGTGTACCTATAAGGACCATGCCCCGCAGAAGGGTGAGGTTACCATTGTTTCCATCGAAGAAAAAAAGTACGGCCGCAACAGCCTCTACCTGGTACGGGTAAAGGGATTCTACAACAGAACATTCAGGATGACACCGAAAAAATATCGCGCATGCATCACCGCACAGGGACTCAAAGAAGGATCAAAGGTCAACGGGTATGTCCACGAGGGAGGGCCCTGCCCGCCGATATTTTTTATCGAAGGATGTCGATAAAAGTTATGTTTCTTCCACCTCGTGGAGGAGGCCCTCCTGTTTTGCAACGGCATAGGTGCAGACCATGTCTCCCGTGACATTGTTCATGGTTTCGAACATGTCCAGTATGGGATTGATCCCCAGGGCCAGGGCGACGATGACCGCCACCTGAGGATTCGAAAGCCCCATGGTCTGAAGTATAATGAAGAGAAGCATCACACTTCCCCCCGGCACGCCCCCCACGCCAACAGAAACAAGTACCGTGGTGATAACGAAAACAACCAGTTCACCGGCGGTGAGATTAATACCGAAGATATTTGCCGCCAGCACCGCGAACATGGGAAGATGAACGCAGACACCGTCCATGTTAATGGTAGCCCCCAGGGGCAAAGAAAAGCTGGCGATCTCCTCGTTGATACCGAGTTCTTCCGTAGAAACCTTCATGGAGACCGGCAGTGTTGCCGCGCTCGAACGTGTCACAAAGGCCATGAGGCTCGCCTCTTCCATATGCCGTATTATCCTGAAGGGATTCTGCCGCGTCGTCACCAGCAGAAGCAGGGGATAGACCACCAGAAGCATGATTATGATGCCGCCGATAACACCGAGGAGCACACTCACGTAAGGGCCCACGATCTTCGGCCCGTAGATTGAAAAATTCACCAGGGTAAGAAAAAAAACACCAATGGGTGAATACTCAAGGACCCAGTCAACAATCTTAAAAATAACCTCCCGCGCGGCGTCGAACATCTCGAGAAGAGCCTGAAGACGTTCTTTCAGAACACCGTCATCACTTCCCTCCATGAGAACACGCAGGGCAAGGCCGAAAAGAATAGAAAAGACAATGATGGGCAGGAAGTTGCCCTCCGCCAGGGCCTTAAATGGATTCTGGAACATGTTAAGCAGCAGGTCCCTGAAACTGCTTGAGGTGACAGCCCGGCTGGCAACATCCTGTGCCTTTGAAGAAAGGGCCCCCGCCATGGCCTTCCAGTTACCCAGGTCAGCACCGCTTCCCGGGTCCACCGCCAGGGCGATGGCCACACCCACACCCGCGGCAAGAAATGAACATAAAAAATACCAGGCAATCACCTTGAGGCCCACACGGCCGAATTTGTTTACCGGCAGTGACGCGGCCCCTACAACAAGAGAGGCAAAGATAACGGGAATAACTATCATCTTCAGCATGTTGACAAAAACAGTCCCGAAGGGGGAAAGCCAGGGCACCATGTTTTGAGCTATCGGTTTTCCCCAGAGAAGAGAAAGATACCAGAGGGCACCG
>CAZHNW010000056.1:23108-27199 GCA_964534225.1 uncultured Leptospirales bacterium
CAATTGCTCCCAGAATAAAACCACCAAGAATACGCGCAAGCAGTGATGTAGAAACATAGGCCCGGATAAGTCGCATCATGGGAAAGCTACCTCTCATCGTTTAAAATAGTCTTTGGCCGAAAAAAATGCGGGATCTTTTACTAACACCCCTGAAATACCGCTGAGACGATGGCGGGGTTCCAGCCAAAAATGAGACAGAGAAATTTAATGATAAAATAGATAACCACAAATACAAGGACAACAATAATAAACATGTTTGCCCTGTAGAGAAACCTGCCGGAAAAAGATTTCTTGACCCGGTTGATGATCAGGGAAATCACCATAAGATAGCCTCCCAGGCCGATACATGCAGCGGCGATAAAGAGAACCTTGATACCTGCCGTGACAGGAGAAAAAAGATTCAGGTCGAGATAAAAACGGTAACCGATAACCCACCAGACCACCATGCCGGGATTGGATATAGCCAGGGTAAAACCCTCGAGAAAGGAGACCCGCCCCCGGTAGGTAATAACATGAGGCTCCTTGTGCAACATATCGTGACGTTCACGGTACATCTTTACCAGGAGGTATGAAAGAACGATTATCCCGAAAACATAAATACCGATTTGTACTCCCCTCTTTGCCAGGAAATAACCAAAACCGAAAAGGGTCAGTATACCATAGATCATGTCAGAGGTGACCGAACCGGCAGCGGTCAGAATTGCCGCCCTGAGATGCCCCCCCATGGAACGTTTTATCACCTGGAGCTGCACCGCACCAACAGGTATTGTAGAGACAGCTCCGAGAAAAATTCCAAACAGGAGAGTAAATAATATTTTTCCGATGTATATAAAATCCATACTGTTTTCCAGGTAACGTTGACAGTTAGCAGATTTCCCCGATTACGTCAAGATATATCCTTGCTGTCACCGTGTCACCGGAACCGGCTGTAGGTGGTCGTTTCTACCTTTATAACGGGAATCCCCCGTGATTTTTTTGTCGTGACCCGTAACCTTTTTACCAGGCGCATGTTATTCCCCCTGCCGGTGAAGTACCAGGTTGTTCCCGAATCCTTCATGTTTCTTGCATGGGAAATACCCGCCTCGGGAAAGCCGAAGGATATGGCCTTGAGACTTCCGTCAGGATTAATAAAAACAGCCCCCTTTCTCGCGACACCCCTGACAGTGGCGGTGAAACTGTACCCGGGACAGGGCCTTTTATCAAGCTTCAGCCTGCCTGACTTTTTAAAATTACTGATACGGGCGGACGTTAAAAATTCTTTCAACTTTTTGGGGATATAGTATGTCGGCACCGTTTTTCCCTCGATACTTCCCTTTGCCCTTTTGCCCTTCAGCTGCCGGGACTTCACGATGGTGCGGGTACAGCTGTTTCCCTGCCAGTTCAGCTTTGACTCATGGACCATAATAACTTCCCTGTCTTTAACCATGGGATGAAGAATCAGTATCCGTGAATGGTCGACACTGTATCCCGGACGGGCATTGATGCCAAGGACCTGCCGGGAAAAATCAGAAAAGGATGAGCCTCCCGCGTAAAGGGCTGACACTCCCGAAAAAAGCAGGAAAAAACTTCCCACTATTAACTTTTTATATGTTTTCATACTGCCTCCAATAATTATACTGTTTACAGGACGAAATTTTGCTTTTTTCCCGTATTGTCAATAATTAAAACCGGCGGTATAATCATCTTATAGAGACAGGCTAAAACGTTCCTTAACAGCAGCCTGTTTTATAATTTACACATATTCATTCTTTGAAAGGATATCCCCAAAAAGGAGAAATACAATGTTGAAAAAAATAGAAACAGGAATCGTTACGGCTACCCTTCTTATACTATTCACCGTTATCCCCACGGCAGTGGAAAGCAAAACTCCTCAGAAAACTTCCCCCTTCGAGATAAACATGTATGTGGACATCCCCCTTATTGGCATGGGCGCCATTATCGCCTCTTCGGCTCTCCTGCTCGAAGACCAGCTTCCCCAGACCCATGACGCGGTAATAGACAAAAACCGGTTGAATGCCCTGGACCGTACCGTTGTGGGAAACAACAGCAGGGCCTTTGATATCACCGGCAATATCGGCACCGCCCTTGTTCCATCCGTCGCCCTCTGCCTCAGCCTGCTCTCCCTTAAAGAATACGGCTGGCATGGTGTCCTCGAGGACTTTATCATTATTGGTGAGGCACTGGCACTCTCCTCGATTTTCAACCAGGTCATTGCCGGGGCCTTTCCGCGTGCCCGTCCCTACATGTATGACGAAACCCTGAGAGAAGAAAAGGCGCACAACACCGCCTGGGACTGGCGTTCGTTCTACTCGGGACATGCCGGCTCATGCTTTGCCACGACCACCGCCTTCTCGTATCTCTTTACCGTTAGAAATCCCGGGAGCCCCTGGATCCCCGTGGTCTGGAGTATCAGCATGGCTTCATCAGCCACCGTGGCAGTATCGCGGGTAATGGCGGGAGAACACTTCTGGTCTGACATCATGGTAGGTTCCATTGTTGGCTGCGCCTGGGGGCTTATTATCCCTATACTTCACCAGAAAAAAACATATGTAAAAAAGGGGGAAGTTCAGGTAGCCCTCCTGGCGGACAGGGCCGGGGTCGTCTACTGGTTCTGAGCCGACGGGCTTCCCTGTGAAACGAAGAAAAACCATGACGAGGCAACTAAATCACGGAATTACAGGATACCATAATGGCAGCTGTTATAATAACCGGTGATGACTTTGGACTGACTCTCTCCATTAACCGGAGTGTTCTTGATCTCATTGAGAAAGGGATGATGAATGCCGCCTCCATCATGGTTCTCCGTGACAGGGTCGCCCTTGAGGATGCCCTCTCCATGGCGCAAAAATTCGACGGGAAAGCATCCCTGGGACTTCACCTCGACCTTGACCACTGGTTCCGTTTCGATGAAACAGGGCATTACGGCATGAATGAAAACGATGTCATCCATGAATTCAGGGACATCATTGAAGAAAACCGCCCCGCCATTACCGAAGACATTCACACACAGATGAATATACTCGTAAAAAATTCGATACCGGTATCACATTGTGACGGACACCACAACATTCACCTCTTCCCGGAAATCCTTGCCCTGCTGGTCCCGGTCATGAAAAAAAATAATATCCCCGCCATGAGATTCAACGCTGAATTTTACCGTTCAGGAGAGAGCCTGGCAGAAGCAGAAAAAATGATAGATACAGCAGGCATCACCATACCCGACCGGTTCTATGACCTGTCAGAAATCATGTCCGGGCAAAAAACCGTAGACTCTACCGGAAATTCTTCGGTAGAAATCATGGCCCATACCTGTACCGAGGATAACTGTTACGGCAGGGTTGACCAGTACCACTACCTGCTGCAGCATGGCCCTGGCCTGTTGAAGGGGAAAGGCCCCTGACAATTATTTTAAGGCGAAAGACTTAGATTCCTCTTTTATATTTTTGAGGCCAATCATGCCTGACCGGCTTAGGCTCCCCCACGCGCGATAAAGGATGTTCGAGTGTGAAAATTGACATGGATGGCTAAATTCTGACCTCTTCATACGGCGGAGGGCCTTGCCGGGTCGGCGTTTTTTTATTTCTCCTAGAGAGCGCCGGCATCTACGTTATCTGCAATCCCTCCGGGGCTTACTTTTGTAGCGGCACAAGAGTTAGCTACTTTGTAACGACACAAAGTAGCCAAAGGTCGCTCCTCACACGGCGGAGGGCCTTGCCGCTCACACGCCACGGAGGCTTAACCCATTGTATCATAAATTTTCCGGCTTTGTGTAATCCAAGGTAAAATTTAACTGGTTGGTCTTCTTGATTTCAAAGAACTGGTCCTGTTCGGGCTCGAGAGTAGCCTGCCCCTCAGGACGAGGGAAATGCCGCGGAGGACAGGAGGTCCGAAAGCGGCCTTCGGACTGCCGAGCCCGAGGGCATGTATTCCTTCCTCCTGGTAAATGGGAAATTACTTTGTGGTGAAATATTTGACTCTTTATTAGAGTCAAATATTCGTCAAACAGATCGTATGCGGGTTTTTTTGACAACTCTTATGCTCATGGATAATAATAAATGTAGTGCTGTGTAAGGTGGCAGGATACGATCCAA
>CAZHNW010000057.1:0-1889 GCA_964534225.1 uncultured Leptospirales bacterium
ACCGGCATGCCCGTGATAATATGTTTTTTTAGACCTATGGGTCTAATAATGGATAATATAGACCTGTGAGTCTAAAAGTCAAGAAAATTAGACTTTTAGGTCTAAAAATTAGACTAAAAAGTCTAATTTCTGAGATGCAGGGATAATAACATTAAAGAAGAAAAAGGAGGTTTTTAATGGAGAATTTTTTCGAGTTTTCTGCGGCTTTTCAGGGTGAAGTAGGGTTTGAGTACCGAGTATGACATGGCGATCCCTTCTTTAATGTTTTCAGCGGTGACAGTTTCGTTGAGTATGTTTGAGTAAGTTGTCCAGAGTTCTCCCACTACCCATGTGCTTTTGGCAAGGGTGTCGATGTCTTTTTCGTTTTCGAATTTTTTCATCATCCCGGTTTCTGTCCAGTCTATAATGAGTTTCTTGAACTCCAGCAGAATGCGAGAGGTTCTGGCTACATAAAGTTTTTTTAACTGCGGGTCATTTTGCAGGAGAGTGGAGATTTCGAGATAGAAAAACCGGTATTCATAAAAGAGGGCGAACAGTTCTTTGAAAAATTCTGCAATTGCTTCCTCAGAACTGGCCAGCCTGTCTCTTTTCCAGATTGGATCCAGCTCATGGGTGAGTGAATCCCAGATTTCTCGTATGATTTCTTCTTTATTTTTAAAATAGTAATAAAGATTGCCCTTGCTGATGGACATCTCACTGGCAATTTTATTGGTGGAAATATTGGTGGCACCCTGCTGATTAAAGAGTTGTTTCGCAGTTTCGATTATTCGATCCTTTGTGTTCATGTCGGGATTTTTTTTTATCCCTGTGGGCGCGTCAAGCAGATTCCTCTATTAACAGGATAAATCTACTGCACCGCCTGTGCATTGTTCCGTATTTTTTGTATTTTACATGCAAAAATATGCCTGAAGTGTTGATTCTGATAAAATTTTCAAAACTTCCTTCATTAAAATCCCTGTAAGGCCGATACTGAAACAGGGGAAATATCAGATGAAAATTTCAAAAGTATACCTGACTCTTTTTCTTGTTTCTTTTATTGTCAATGCCGCTGTGCCGGCTCAGAGCATCCAGCTGAAGTGGGACATCCCCCGGCATGAGCGCCTGGAGATGACACGCACCGCACGGGTCAACTACCTGGTGAACAACCGCCTGCGTCGTGTCTATGAGGAGAGAAATATTATTGACCTGACATGCCATGAAAAAAGTGAAAAGGCCAGCAGTCTCAAGGGTGTTTTTTCGGTTTTTCATCGCGAGAGGGGCCAGTCGGTTTTTCACCTGAGGGAGCAGTACATGGCGGACTTTGCCGTTACCCCCCTTGGGCGATTCATGGTGGGAAAAAAGGACTACATGCCGAACCTGCGCCATGTTCCGTCGTTCCCCGCGCAGGACGTGGCGGTGGGACAACACTGGAAGGGGGAGGGTGAACTGGTGCTGAACAGCTTTTCCCGTCCCTTTAAGCTGATATTCCCTGTTGAATATAAGCTGTCAGAAATCAAGGAAGAGAAAAAGAGCCGCATCGCGGTTATCAAGTATAAGTACATCTTAAATAAGAACCTGCAGGGGATGGCGGTTCCCCGTGATTTTCCCCTCAGGATTGTCGGGCGCAACGCCGGCATCATTCACTGGGACATTACGCAGAACACCCCCGTTGATATCGAAGATATGTACCGCATTGTTTTTTTTCTCCGCAGTGGACGCAGTTTCGGAACCATTGAGTTTCGCATGAATATGAAGACAAAGAACCGTCTCTATAAGCCTGTCACCGAGTCTGAAAAAGAGAGGGCAAAAAAAGAAATCGAGAAGGAACTTCCCAAAGGGAGCGGTATTGATGTTGATACCGAAAAGCGCGGCATCGTTCTTCGTATGGGGGAAGTTCTCTTTGACTTTGA
>CAZHNW010000057.1:1989-11375 GCA_964534225.1 uncultured Leptospirales bacterium
TCCATGATGACGTAGATAAACCCCCCGCGTATCTCGATAAAGCTGCGCCAGAACACGTCATCGGTACCGGTGCGTATCGGTTTCAGGGTGTTGCGGTCGAGAAGGGTGAGGCGGTGGCCTGAACGGTGATTGCCCAGGTGGGTGATAACAACGACGCCGTCTGAAAAAACATCGTAGCGGCGCCCGCAGATGTTGGTGATGGGTGATTTAAAGAGTATCTTGCGTGTCTTCGGGTCGATCATGTACATCTCGTTGTTGTAGTGTCCCCCGGAGAGGTATTCTTTTATTTTGAGGTAATAGAGCTTCGAAGCAAAGATTCTTTTGTCGAGCTGCTTGTCCCGAAGGTTTTCTTCGCGCCTGTCGAGTTCTTTTTCTTTTTTTGTCAGTTCATCTTCTTTCTTTTTAAGTTCACCTTCTGAGGGGACTTCTTCTTTTCCTTTTTTGCCGGTTTCCTCTTTTGTCTTTTTGTCCTCTGCGAGTTCCTTCTCTTCTTCTTTTATCTGTTCTTTCTTTTTTGCGACTTCTTCTTCTTTCTTTTTAACGGTTTCTTCTTTCTTTTTGATTTTTTCTTCTTCTTTCTCAGTCTTTTTTTCTTCTTTTGTTACCTGTTCTTTTCGGCGTTTGATTTTTTCTTCTTCTTTCTTGATTTTTTCTTCTTTTTTTCTGATTAGGCGTTCTGCCTCTTTTTTCTTCTGCGGGTCAGTGATACGGCGCGCCTTTTCTTTTTCTTCTCTTAATTTTTTCTTTTCTTCTTCTGCCTTTTTTTCTTTTCGGGCTATTTCTTTTTTCCGCTCGGCGGTTTGTTTCTTTTTTTCGTCAAGACGGCGTTTTTCGTCCTCGAGGCGCTTTCTTTCTTTTTCCGTCTTTGATTTTTCATCTTTCAGTTTTCGTTTTTGAAGGTCAATGAGGTCTTCTCTTCCTTTCAGATTGCTCTTGTCTTTACGGGAGAGGCGCCGTGTCTTTTTGTCTGAAATTATAAAGGGGTCCACAAGGCGTATTTTCCCCCGTTTGTCGACCTCTGTCAGGGGAATTATCAGGCGGGTGCGCCCCGGCCACTGGTAATACTTTGTTGAAATACCGGCATTGCGGCTGTTGAGGTGACGCAGAACCACCGTTTTATATTTTGATTTGAAATATTTCATGTCACCACGATGTACCGCGTTGTAGTAGCTGGCAAAGAGGGCCAGTGCCCTGGCATCGCGGTATGAATAGCCGTACATGCGGCGCAGGTATGAGAGGGTGATGCGGCGGACGTTTTTGATATGGTTTACCCGCGCTTCCCGATCAATGGAGAAGATATCTGCTGAGAATTTTTCTTTCTCCTGGTTGGAGAGTGCACGGAGGATGCTGTATTTTTCATGGTAGCGGTACCAGCGGTTGGCGCCCACGCGGCGCGTACCCCGGGCAAGCTTTGTACCGATAAGGTAGATGCCCCGTACCGGGTCGACCTTGCGGGGACGGCCGCGGTAGTTCTGGAACTCGACTTTTTTCGTTTTTATCTCATCAACATCAACTTCAAGTGATGCCGCGGGAAGACAAAGGGAAAATATAATGAGGGGAATAAATGTTCGTTTTTTCATGGTTTTCCTCCGTGGTTCTGTATCATACAGGATACTTACAGGGGCGCAAGTATTTTCTTTTTGATTGAGCGGCAATTTTATGAGTCATCAGGCAGAAGCCCTGAGCTTTTTTTCTGCATATAAAACAGTGATTGTTTTTTGAAAATATTTGTTTCATATATGCAATAATAAGGAGCAGTTCTTCCCGCCTCCGGCGGGGGGGGAACGCTATTACTAATGAATGTTTGGATGAAATTCAATGTTTAGGAATAATTACTGATATAAAAATAACTTGCAATCTCCGGCTCACTATTGAATATTCAGTGCAATGGACAGTTTCTAAAGATAATCCCGTTATTTTCTCAAAATTGCGGAGAGCCGAGATGAAGGTTCCTGATCTTTTTTGGGCACCAGATTGGACGATTGTCCAACAAAGGAGGGAGTGCTATGAATGAAAGAATAATACCCGTAAAAGAAAAGGTTTCTATTTTAAAAAGAGTGCGCAGATATTTTCTTTTAAACCTGAAAGATAATTCCCTGCTGGTTAAGAGAAAGGCGGTACTGCTGCTTTACATGAATATTGCCGTTGTTATTCTCGTGCTTCCCGTGCCGCCCCTGGTCTATGTCATACGTGGAGACCTCTTGCGGCCACTGGCCCTTGGCCTCCCTGCTTTTGCTGGCTGTCTTTTTAGTCTTTTTGTTTTGAGAAGGGGATGGTATGGTATTGCCGCGAACCTTACCTCTATAGCGGCAACTATATCTGTTCTGACAGGTATTGCCTTTCAGCATAAGGGAACGCCACTGATTGGTTTTTCGTCAATGATACATCTTGCCCCGGCGGTTATCGTTTTTTCAGCCCTTTTCTGCAACCGTGTCTGGACATCTCTCCTGTCAGGGGTATATGCCGTGGCTACTGTCATGCTTTTTCTTTACATAAAGGCTGAAGGAGTAATCGATCCTGCCGTATCTCAGACAGGCATGATTGATACACTCCTGGGGATACTTCTTTCCTTTGTTCTGGCTCTCCTCATTGTAAAACTGAGCAGGGATGCCCTTGATGATGTGAAGGATGAATCAGAGAAAAACCGCAGCCAGTATTTTCGCATAAAGGAAATTCTTGAATCGGTAAACCAGATATCTACAGAACTCTCCCGTTCATCGTATGAAATGAGCGAGACATCAAAGTCTTTTTCTGACTCTACCCGGGACCAGGCTGCGTCGTCAGAAGAGATAACATCCGCCATGGAAGAGGTGCATGCCTCCATGGACATGCAGGTGGAAAATGTCGAGGAACAACATAAGAATCTACAGGTTCTGATCGAAAGAATGGGGCTTCTTTCTGATTCGATCCAGAAAATGCAGGGCCTCATCGAGAAGACCCTGAATCTTTCCAATGATACTTCTGAAAAATCCCTCTCGGGAGAAAAGTCCCTGGATCTTCTCCAGGAGGCAATGGGGGGGATCAGCGGAAAATCTGAGCAGATGACGGGCGTGGTTGATGTTATCAATGATATTTCTGAACAGATCAGCCTCCTTTCCCTGAATGCTTCAATAGAGGCGGCGCGTGCCGGTGAAGCGGGCAGGGGATTTGCAGTTGTGGCAGACGAGATTTCAAAGCTGGCAGTGCAGACCAGTGACAGTCTCAGGGAAATTTCAGCTTTGATCGCGGCGACACGGAGCATGGTGGGGAAGGGTATGGCCTCTGTCGATGATACGGTGAGCGTAATGGGGGGAACCATAAACAATGTCAGTGCAATCGAAAAGAAGATGAAAGAAATTAATGATTTGATGGAAGTTCAGTTCGAGCTGAATTCTATTGTTAATACCCATTCTGAAAATGTCCGGGAGAGAACGAGCGGCATCAAGTCTTCGACACATGAACAGCAGTCGGCTGTGGCGGAAGTTTCTAAATCCATTAATGTCATTAACGAGGCGACACAGACTATTGCTTCTGCGTCTATTCAGCTTTTGGATGTATCAAAGGGAGTCAGTACCATGGCTGAAAAACTGAAAGAGAAAGTAACGAGTTTCTGAGAATTTTATACAGGGTGTAACAGGGGATGTGTCAAAACAGGTTTTCAGTGAAATAATTCATCAATGAAGGCTCGAAAGCGTTTTCGAGCCTTCATTGATGTTGCTGAGAATTTTATTGATTGACAATCTGTGAAATGGAAGGAAGCTTTAACTTCCCCCCTTATCAAAAGGGAAAAACAGCGTGTCCATGTGCGCGTGATGATCAAGGAAGTTAAATGTACTGGAACAGTGAAATCGAAACAATCTCACGGGGTGACCTTGAAAAGCTGCAGTTTCAACGCCTTCAGAAGGCCCTTGAAGCGTCGGCGGCAACACCCTTTTATAAAAAGTTTTTTCATGACAACAATGTTGATATTTCAAAAATAACTACCCTGGAACATCTCCAGGACCTTCCCTTTACCACGAAGAATGACCTGCGTCTCAGTTACCCCGATGGCATGGTGACAGTTCCGCGCCGCGACATTGTACGTCTTCACGCCTCGTCGGGCACCACGGGAAAATCAACGGTGATTTTCTATACGCAGAAGGACATCGATGAATGGGCTGATCTTGTGGCGCGCAGCATGGTGGCCACCGGCACCAGTCCTGATGATGTTTTTCAGAACATGATGGGGTACGGTCTCTTTACCGGGGGGCTGGGGCTTCACTACGGGGCGGAGCGTCTCGGCTGCATGGTCATACCTTCTTCTACCGGCAACAGTCTCAAACAGGTACAGCTGATGCAGGATTTCAATACTTCTGTCATACACATTACACCCAGCTACGCCCTGCACCTGGTAGAAGTGATCACCGAGCAGGGGATCGATCCCCATGAACTTCCCGTGGGAAAGGCCTATCTCGGTGCTGAACCCTACAGCGAAGGCGTTAAAAAGAAAATCGAAGAGCAGTGGGGACTCACCGCCTATAACTCATACGGGATGTCAGAGATGAACGGCCCCGGCGTGGCCTTTGAGTGTGTCCACTGTAAGGGCATGCATATCTGGGAGGATTTCTATATTACCGAGATCATAGATCCCGAAACGGGAAAGCGGCTCCCCGACGGTGAGGAGGGTGAGCTGATACTGACCCATGTGGGCCGTGAGGCCATGCCCATTATCCGCTATCATACCCGTGACCTGACACGGATTGTCCCGGAACAGTGCGAGTGCGGCCGTACCCACCGGCGCATCGAACGCATCAAGGGGCGTACCGATGACATGCTGATTATAGGCGGAGTCAATGTTTTTCCTTCACAGATCGAAACAGTTCTGATGAAGATACCCGAGGTGGGGAACAATTACCAGATCGTGCTGGACCGTGAGAACAACCTGGACCGCATGCATATCAAGGTGGAACTCTACGGCAAGATGTTCCAGGGTGATCTTGCGGCATTAAAGAACCTGCAGAAACATATTGTCGAAGAGCTGCGTGCCCTTATTACGGTCAATCCGCGGGTCGAGCTCCTGGAGCCGGGGTCGCTTCCCCCCAGCATGGGCAAAGCAGTGCGGGTCATCGACAACAGGGAGATATAAAGGAGAAAACCTATGCCACAGCAGATATCAGTCTTTGCGGAAAACAGGCCGGGGAAAATAAAGCGTATCACCGGAATACTCGCTGAGAAAAATATTAACATTCGCGCCATTACCATCAGCGATTCAGGGGATTACGGTATTATCAAGCTGCTCGTTGATAAACCCCAGGAAGGGTGCGACGTGCTGCAAGAGGCGGGCTTTGCCGCCACGTTGAAGGACATTGCCGCCATTAAGATGGATGATAAGCCCGGGGGGCTGTTTCGCGCATCCACAATATTGGCGGATAAGGGTGTCAATGTTGAGGATGCCTATGGTTTTATACTCGAGGGGGGGACTGCCGCGGTTTTTGTTTTCCAGGTTGAGAATGTGCGCAAGACAGAGAATATTCTCAAAGAGGCGGGTTTCGATATCCTGGCGGATAACGAGTTGTATTTATTGTAAGGCATTGTTCCGGGGTGATATCGCGATATTGAAGGCGCCGTTACGACAGGCGCGGGATGCAATAATTGAAGGCGAGGTTGGCCATAATTGAAGGCGAGGTTGGCCAACCTCGCCTTCAATTATGGCATTTTCGTATCTCATTCACGGACAGGCCGGTGATTTCGGCAATTTTTTCAAGGGGCATCTTTTCTTTCAAAAGGGCCTTTGCGGTTTCACGTTTCTGTTTTTGGATGCCCTTCTTGATGCCTTTTTGAATGCCTTCATTTAATATCTCTTTTTCCATCTTTTTTATGGATGTTCTCAACATTGATTTTACCTTTTCGATCTTTTGTATTTCTTTTACTGCCTCTTTCCTGTCCTGGAACATATATTTGAACCATGCAATAAAGAGAGATATTTCTTTCGGTTTCTCTGATTTTAAAAGCTCAACAATTGTTTCTATCTCATCCTGAAGTTTTGCGGTGTTGCAGTTTTCAGTGTAGAAAAGGGCTGCAACAGAGTTGTTCAGTTTTTTTTTTTTTACAAGATATTCATAGAGTTCAGCGATATTGAAGGCGCGAAAGCGCTTTCGCGCCTTCAATATCGCGTGACCGCGCCTGTCGTAACCTCCGCATGGGAGGAACATGTGCTTTGATAGGCGAGGTTACGTAACCTCGCCTATCAAAGCTATTAAAAAAATGTTTGCTAATAGCAAAAAAATAAACTTCCCCCCTTGACGCTTTTATGAGATTTTTGTATCTTTAATTTTAAGAAGATTCTAAAATACTTTATTTTTGAATTTTTACCGGGACAGGGTTAAAAAATGCAATAGTGTGCTTACCCTTTTAAGAAAACCGGCAATTACTGTGCGGTAAATAATTTATGGACAAAATGAATCCGCCAGTGGATAAACTGAGTAAGCAGAGGTGAAAAATGGAACATTTAACAAAGGAATCATTCAAAGAAAAGATTTTTGATTTTGAAGGCAAGAAAGAATGGGATTTCCAGGGAGACCTTCCTGTGGTGATTGACTTTTATGCTGACTGGTGCGGTCCCTGTAAAATGGTCGCCCCGGTACTCGAAGAGCTCCAGAAAGAATATGATGGCAAGGTAAATATTTACAAGGTAAATACAGAGCATGAGCAGGAACTGGCAGCCGCCTTTGGCATTACCAGTATTCCCAGTCTCCTCTTTATCCCGAAGGATGAGCAGCCCCAGATGGCACGGGGCGCCCTGCCAAAACAGGCCTTTGTCGAAGCCTTCAGGGACGTATTAAAGGTGCATTGATCCAGATTGTCACATAATTCTCCTTCCCGCCTGTAAGGCGGTCATGCTTTGAGAGGGCCCGTTTGCGCATGCGGGCCTTCTCTTGTGTGACAATAGATGCAAAAAGTGGCAGAATTATCGCAAAATACGGTTAAAAAAAATGTCTTGACTGTTTTAAGGTAAACTTTTCTATTGAAAATTCCGTGATTCTGCCTGATCATTTATTATTCTGGAATGTAATGTACCTGAGTTAGTAGCAGGCGAATACCTGGCGGGTTTTCCTGTCAGAACCGGTTTGAACGTATTTTTAGTTGAAATATATAAGGAGTCACTCAATGACAAAAGAGAAGATTTTCTGCTCAAACTGTCAGAGTTGTATTGTCATCAGACAGTATGAATCTGAACCGGACCGCTACGTTTTGCGTGTCAAATGCCTCAAGAAGAAATGGGTCAAGCGCTCCGGTGAGGAGAAACTCTACAAGTATTTTACCGTTGCCCGCCGTATTATGGACGAATGTGAATACTATGAGCCTTCAGGTGAACTCTTCCCCTATATCAAGAACCTGAGAAAAGAACTTCCCATCAAGGATGAGATTTATTCAACCAAGGAAGCATAATGTTTTCGACCTTTCGTGGTGGCATACATCCCGCTGAAAATAAGCATATCACAGAGGGACTCGAGTTTTCGAACCTGAGTGTTCCCTCCGTATGCCATATACCTCTTCAGCAGCATATCGGTGCTCCCGCCAAACCTGTTGTACAGGTGGGAGACCAGGTTGAAGAGGGACAGCTTATTGGTGCTGCCACCGGTTTTGTCAGCGCCAATGTTCATGCCTCGGTACCGGGAAAGGTCATAGAAATTACAAAAAAGCTGACGGTATACCAGAAACAGACCACTGTCACCATCGAAGCTGAAGGGGCCTTCGTTTCTTCAGCCCAGAAGAAGGTTGCCGCGGATTTTACTACCATGGAGCCGGGGGATATCCTGAGCAGGATCAAGGATGCCGGTATCGTCGGCCTTGGCGGTGCCGCTTTCCCTTCATCGGTAAAACTTTCGCCCCCGCCTGAAATGGCCATTGACCATCTCATCGTTAATGGCGCCGAGTGTGAACCCTATCTTACCGTTGATGACACCCTGATGAGGACATTCCCTGAAGCCGTTATTGAAGGAGTGCGTATAACCCTGCGTGTTCTCGGTATTTCCAGCGCTATTATCGGTATTGAAAAAAATAAGAGCGGCGCTGTCAGAGCCCTTCAGGATGCCCTGGAGCGTATTAAGCCGTCAGAAGATATCAGGGTAAAGGCCCTGCGGACCAAGTATCCCCAGGGGGCTGAAAAACAGCTCATTTACAGCCTTCTGAAACGTGAAGTCCCCTCTCGGGGCCTGCCCATGGATGTGGGTGTCGTCGTTCAGAATGTCGGCACAATTTATGCCATTCGCGAAGCGGTTCTTTTCGGCAAGCCCCTTTTTGAGCGATACATCACTGTGTCAGGTTCAATGATAAACCGGCCGGGTAACTATAAAGTGCGTATCGGTACAACCCTGCAGGATATCGTTGATGAATGTGGCGGCCTGAAAGGGGAGCCGGCAAAAATTATTATCGGCGGCCCCATGTGCGGCCTCAGTGTGCATTCCCTGGATATTCCCGTGGTAAAGGGTACGTCCGGTGTTCTTTTTCTTTCTGAAGATGAAGTCAATATCGGCGATTACGGAGACTGTATACGCTGCGGTAAATGTGTCGCCGCCTGTCCCATGGGATTGTTGCCCTGTGACCTGGGCCTTGCCGTTGAAAATAACCGTTTTGATATTGCCAATGACCTGTTTCCGTCAGATTGTATTATGTGCGGCAGCTGTTCCTTCAGCTGCCCCGCCAACAGGCCCCTGTCTCATTTTATCAAGCTGGCACAGGAACGGATAAAACAGAAAAAATAACGGGTTCGATACCAGTATGGCTGAAAAGAGTGAAGCAAAAACATTAGTAACTGTCTCAAGCGCCCCTCATGTGAGGGTCAATGATTCGGTCTCGAAAATCATGTGGACCGTTGTCGTTGCCATGCTTCCCGCGGCGGCATATTCTGTTTATCTCTTTGGCTCTGCCGCCTTTATAATTTATGCTGCCGCCATCCTTTCCGCTATAATGGCAGAGGGAATTTTTCAGCTGTTAATGAAACGGCCCCTGTCGATTTTTGACGGTTCCGCGGTGATTACGGGTATGCTCGTTGCCATGAATGTGCCTCCCTCTGCGCCGGTATGGATGGTCTGCATCGGTTCCTTTTTCGCCATTATTATTGTTAAACAGCTTTTCGGGGGTCTCGGCTTTAATATATTCAATCCCGCCCTTGCGGCGCGGGCCTTTATGCTTGCCTCATGGCCTGTGTATATGACAACAGGCTGGCATTCTTTCCAGGGAAAGCGGGTCCTGGCCCGCGACATCAGCAACAGTACCGGCCTTCCCGTAAAGGCCTTTGATGCACTGACGCAGGCTACTCCCCTGGGGGCCATAAAGGAAGGGCCGGCCCTTTTGAAAAGTTACGGTATCACCTTTCAGCAGTTCCAGGATTTTATATTCAGCCCTGAAATGATCAAGTCAGCTTT
>CAZHNW010000057.1:11385-13424 GCA_964534225.1 uncultured Leptospirales bacterium
TTCACCAAAGCGCTGGACAGTATCGTGTCAATGACCGCGACGCTTCTGCTCCTGGGGGGGATTATTCTCCTGGCGCGCCGTGTTATTTCCTGGCATGTGCCGGTTTCATTTATCGGGACAGTGGCAGCCCTTTCCGCACTGTATTATTCAACAGCGGGCTACCAGGCGGTACACATGGTGACACTGGCCCATGTCGTGTCCGGGGGACTTTTCCTCGGTGCCTTTTTTATGGCCACCGACATGGTAACATCCCCGGTAACGGGAAAGGGAATGGTTTTTTTTGGTATCGGCTGCGGGGCAATCACCTTTATTATTCGTATCTGGGGGGGCTACCCTGAAGGTGTCTCATATTCGATACTTCTTATGAACGCGGCAGTGCCCCTTATTGACCGGTTTATGAAACCGAAGGTTTTCGGTAAAAAGTAGGTTCATGTGAACATGGACAGAGAAAAATGACAGGTATTACAGAGAGAATATAAGGAAAGAGAAACGTATATGTCTTCCATCATCAAACCGACAATAGTACTGGTCATCGTCGCCTTTCTGTCTTCCTTTGTGCTTTCCCATGTTAAAAGGATAACAACTCCGAATATCATACGGCAGCAGAAAGAAAAACAGGAGCGCGCTCTTGCCCTGGTGCTTCCCGGTTATAAGGTAAAAGAAGAAAAAAAGGCCATAGTGAAAGGTGAAGAATTTATATACTGGATCGCTGAAAAGAAAAATGAGGATGCTGTCGAAAAGGCTTATGCTTTTATCTCTGCCAGTCCCGGCTACAGCGGTGACGTAAAGGCAATGGTGGGGGTTACTGAAAAGGGAACCATTCTCGGTATGTCAATACTTGATCAGTCAGAAACACCCGGGCTGGGGGCGCGGTGCGAGGAAGTTGCCACCTCTGTTACCTTTATCGGGGCACTGAGGAGCAGAAAACCCCCGGCAGACGAAATCACACGGCCCTGGTTCCAGTACCAGTTCAACGGCCTTTCTTTTGCACGGCCTATTGAAATTGAAAAGCGGGGAGACTGGCAGCGGTCAATGAAAGAAAACCTGCTCAAGGCAAACGCCATCACTGCCATTACCGGTGCAACCATAACAGGAAGGGCTGTTATTTCTGCCCTTGAAAAGGGGAAGAAAACACTGGATGCCGCCCTTGACAAGGCGAAAAAGGAAAATGGGAAGGGGGGAGGTCAGTCATGAACCTTTGGCAGGAATTTAAAAAGGGCATCTGGGTCAAGAACCCCATACTTATACTCGGTATCGGTCTCTGTCCCACCCTGGCTGTTACCACCTCTGTTTCCAATGCCCTCTGGATGACCCTGGCGTCTACCTTTGTTCTGGTGGGGTCCAATATAATCGTTTCCCTGGTGAAAAATTTTATCCCCTCTCACGTGCGTATTCCCGTTTTTATTACGATTATAGCTTCATTCGTGACTGTTGTCGAGCTGACCCTCAATGCCTTTCAACCCGGTGTCTACAAGGCCCTGGGTATATTCATTCCCCTTATTGTTGTGAACTGTATGATTTTGGGCAGGGCGGAAGAGTTTGCGTCAAAAAACGGTCTGCTTCTTTCTATTTTAGACGGCCTGGGTATGGGCCTCGGTTTCGGTCTTACCCTTTTTGTTCTTGCCTTTTTTCGTGAAACCCTGGGGGCCAATAAGCTTTTCGGGCTGACCCTGATTCCCGGCATGGAACCCTCATCGGCGATGATTCTGGCTCCCGGCGCCTTTATTACCCTGGGACTCATGCTCTGGGGTATGAACGCCATCAATTCCCGAAACAAGGAGTAGCCATGGCACTGAAGAACCTTTTCGGTATACTGATAAGCACCATTTTTATTAACAACTATGTACTCTCACAGATGCTGGGGCTCTGTCCCTTTCTGGGGGTTTCCAAAAAGCTTGATTCAGCCCTCGGCATGGGCCTTGCCGTTATCTTTGTCATGTCCATGGCTTCTTTTTTTACCTACCTTATTTTCTAGTATCTTGTTGTCCCCAACGATCTTGTTTTCCTGCGGACTATTTCTTTTCTGCTGATTTTTTCTT
>CAZHNW010000057.1:13443-26598 GCA_964534225.1 uncultured Leptospirales bacterium
GTGCAGCTTGTGGAGATGGTCATCGAAAAGGTTTCGCCTTCTCTCTACCAGGCCCTGGGTATTTTTCTTCCCCTTATTACGACCAACTGTGCTGTTTTCGGGGTGGCCCTTTTGAATATTAATTCAGGTTTTGTAACCGCTGAACTGGGGCTCCTGAAATCAGTGGTACAGGGATTCGGGGCCGGTATCGGTTTTACCCTGGCACTGCTGTTGATGGCGGGTATCAGGGAGCGTCTCGAGCTTGCCAGTATTCCTGAAAATCTCAGGGGGCTGCCCATTACCTTTATTACCGCGGGACTTCTTGCCCTGGCCTTTCTCGGTTTTTCCGGGATGAAGATATAGGGGTATCTGAATGGAAATTTTTGAACCATCGGTTAAACTTCTTGCCATAACACCGAACCCTGAAGGGCTCATTGAAGAGGCGGGGCGAACCTGCTATCTCTCCCTTGACAGGATTACAGAAACCAGTAAAGAAAATTTTATACAGGCCGCCATCAGGCGGGGGCATGGCAGTATACTCGAACATGCCTCAGCGAGTTTTCGTATCCTCGGGGCAAGCCGCGCCTTTACCCACCAGCTTGTGCGGCACCGTATCGCCAGTTTTTCACAGCAGTCACAGCGCTACGTTGACGAGGGTGAGTTTAATTTTATCATTCCCCCTTCTATTGCCGAAAACGAAGAGGCTCTGAGCCTCTACCGGGGGTTTATTGAAAAATCGCGGGAAACCTACGCCGCCCTGCGGCAGATGAAGATAAAAAAAGAAGATGCCCGGTTTCTTCTTCCCAATGCCCTGGAGAGTCAGATTGTCTTTTCTGCTAATTTCAGGGAACTTCGTTCAATTTTTTCTCTCCGCCTCGAAAAGGCGGCGCAGTGGGAGATTCGCCGTGTCTGTCTGGCCATGCTGAAGATCATGCAGGAGCATGCACCCTCTGTTTTCGGTGATTTTATCATCGATGAAGATAACTGGACCGCCACATCGCCGTATAAGTAGGATTTATCGATAGATCGAATATGAAGGGCAATAAAAAAGCAGACGCGATGACGTCATCGCGTCTGCTTTTTTATTGCATGAACTGAAATCTATTTCAGGGCAATATTCATTTCAAGCTGTCCCATGGGACTGTAGAGGTTGATGCCCAGTGTGGTCTGCTTAATCATGGTGAGGGTAAAGTCTTTCCCTTCGACAACGGTAGGTGTGGTGATATCAATCTGTTTTCCCGTTGAGGCAAAGAGATTCATGGCGTTTCCGGTAATCATGTTGGCCAGTTCGCCGATAATATCTTTATATTCCTGCTTGATCTGCTCTTCTGAGAGTCCCGGTGCAAGGATGTCGGCGATTTTCTGTACCATGTTGAACTCCATGCTGTAAACGACTTCTCCTGTTACACCGCCGGTAATGCCGATAATAATGGCAATATTCATTGCCGGAACCGGGCTTTCCTTTATGACGAGCTTTCCTCTTCTGAGATCAACACCTAAAATAGATTTGAATACGGCGCTTGCCGCCTCAAGGAAGGGATTTACATATTCAGCATTAATATTCATCAGGTTGTCTGGTCTCCTTTGGAGTGTGCACTGCCACTACAGACTTTTATACTATATTTTTCAGTAATATCAATTAGTTTTTGAATTTTTTATTATTTTTGAGTCTTTAAATTTTTTATGATTTTTGATTCCATGCTCATCTGTTTCATCATATTCATTGCTACGGTACGGTAGTGGCCATAACGTATTGATTCTTTCGCTTTTTCCAGGTCTTTCTTTTCTGGCTTTTTACGGGCAATGTTTTGCACCACGGGTGTAAAAATGTAGATACCCTCAGCGGTTTTGATGGCCGGAGATGACTGCCCCGGTTTCAGGTTTAAGAGTTTTTCACTGAATACGGGTGAGTTTGCCAGAAACCCCAGCTGTCTTTTCTTCTTCCCGGAATCTTTTACCTGTTCACCCGCCTTGAAGGGGAGTGACATGCTGCGTTCTCCCCTGAGGATAGTGGCTGCTGCCCCGAAAAGTCCACCTTTCTGTGCCACGGCATTGATATCAGCAATGAGTTGTGACTCGAGATCGGCAAGTTTTTTCTTTTCAAGTTTTTTCCTCATTCGTTTTCGGTCTGTTTTAGGGTCTTTAATATTTTTTATGTTTTTTTTCAGTTCTTCTTCAACCTCTGCATCGGTGACAGTTACCCGTCTTGCATAGCGTTTTTTCAGGTCCCTTTTAGAAAGGAAGGCGTAGCGTATCTGAAATTTCGAGTTATTGGCGATAAACTCGTCTTTTGCGTCTCTGCTGGTGACTGCAATGCCCAGTCGAATGGAATTATCCATTTCCCTCCTGGTAAGGTCATCCTTTACCAGCTTGTAGAATTCACTGAAGCTCATGTTGTTCTGCTTCAATACCAGGTCAAAACGCTCGGCGCTGTAGCGGCCGGTCTCGTCTTTAAAGGCCTGCATTTCTTTAATGGTGCGCATAATGCGTTCATCAGTGGCGTCAAATCCCTCTTTGCGGGCCTTTTGCATCATCAGTGTTTCCTGGATCAGGCTGTTGAGGATGTAGTCAGTCATTTTTTCATTGCGCATGTGTCCGAAACGGGTGTCGCGGTAGCGGAGAAAGGTGAAACGGTGTATCGGCTCTCCATTGACGGTGGCCACGATGGACTGGTCGAGACCCAGGCGGGACATGAAATCAGGCATACCAAAGGATATTATAATAATGAGCAGAAAGAAGCCTATAATAAAATAACCGACATATTTTACGATGGGAGATTTTGAATCAAACATGAGTAACCTTCTTTAACTGGTATATTGAAATGTTTTGAATTTTTCAGGCAGTTCTCAATTGTACGCACTTTACGGTAATGGTTTACCGGAGGCATTTTTATGTGTTATTGAGAACATATTAGTGTATTTGTCAATAGATTATTTAAACATTATTTTGGAAGCTCCGCCTCGTCAACGAGCATGACAGGAATACCGTCTTTTACGGGATATTTCCTGCCGCATTCGGTGCATATTATTTTTTCGTTTTTCGCATCGTATTCGACGTCTCCCCGGCAGGCGGGACAGGCGAGAATCTCAAGGAGTTTTGTATCTACCATGTAAATAATCCTGTATCAGTATGATTTAATTTTTGATCTGCTGCAAATTCTGAAAAAGAGGGCATCTGTACCGCCAGTTATACAGCAGGCTGTTCATTCTGTGCCGTAAAGGCTGATATAGTCAATCAAAATAGGTAGAGGGCAAGTAAAATATTGACATATGGGAATTCTATCTCTATCCTGTACATCGTGTCCATGCTGTTTTTATCGTCAAGGTGCCTGAATTATGAAAACTTCAGCCGCCCCTCCCCCGGAGGGGGGCTTAATAAAAAATTATTTTCTGAACGTTCCCCTGTGGGGCGCCCCAGCGAAGCGACAGGTGCCCCTGGGGTAGATTCAGGGGGGGATAAGAATTGAGTAACAATTATTCGGAGAAGATACAGGTCGCGGCAGGTACTGATGCCCTGTGATTATTATGAAATTTCGAATTAATATCCTCTTCTTTTTTTTGTTAACGGGATTTATCTGCTCCTGTGGGTCTTCAGCTTTTCCTGGTATTATGACTTCGCGTATAAACGCAGAAAAGGGAAGGATTGAACTTCCCCCTGAAGGCATCGCATCGGGTAAACTTTTTGCTCTTACCGGTGAATGGGAGTTTTACCGGTCCCGTCTTTTTACCCCTGAGGATTTCAGGAAGGGAACCGCGGGGAAAAATCCCGGCTATTTCCCTGTTCCTCTTATATGGAATGCCCCGGTGGGGAAAGAAAAAACTTCCCCCCATGGCTTTGCCACTTACCGTCTCATTATTACCTTAAAGACCCGGCATAAACTATCGATTTATATGGGCGCTCCCATGAGCGCCTACAGGCTCTGGATCAATGGAAAATTCAGGGGGGGGGCGGGGGAAGTAGGGACCTCCCGGAAGGATTCACGCCCCGGCATGGTTTCCCGCCTGCATGATTTTGATCACGCCGGGGGGAAGACGGAAATTATTTTCCAGGTGGCGAATTTTGAATATGCCAGGGGAGGGGTACCTGATTTTATCATTGCGGGCTCCCGGGAAAGCATGCATTACCGGCAGAATCTCCGCTTTGCCTTTAGTATCTTTCTTTTGGGTATTCTTCTC
Source organism: uncultured Leptospirales bacterium (assembly GCA_964534225.1). Taxonomy (GTDB): domain Bacteria; phylum Spirochaetota; class UBA4802; order UBA4802; family UBA5550; genus CAZHNW01. The sequence continues at coordinate 17,598 of CAZHNW010000057.1, forward strand.
ATCGTGGGTCTTTACAATTTTGCCATTGTTCTTATTCGCCGCAAGGAGAGGGCGGCTCTCTGGTTTGGCATTTTCGCGATTTTTATGGGTATCCGTGTTATGCTCACCAACGATTTTTTCATCACCACCATTATTCCAGGGTTTCCCTGGGAGCTTTTGCGCACCCTGGAGTATTTGACCGTTCCCCTGGGGATAACGGTTTTCCTCAGGTTTCTCCATTTTTTCTTTCCGGGCAGTGTAAACAGGAAGTTTTTTATCTTTATTGCCGGCACCTCTGCTGTCTATTCATTGATTATACTTTTTACCCCGGCGCGTATTTTCAGCCAGTGGCTTCCCTTGTATCATATTGTTTTTCTTTTCGCGGGTTTTTACTGCGCCTGGATTTTTATATCTTCAGCTATAAAAAAGAGGGAGGGCGCACTGGTCTCCCTGGCTGGTTTCGGGTTTCTTTTTCTTACCACCATTAATGATGTTTTACTCGCCAACGCTGTTTTCCCCGGGGTATTTCTTGTTCAGCTCGGTTTCATTGTTTTTATTTTGACCCAGTCCCTTTATAACATTGGGCGTTTTTCCCAGGCCTTTGCCCGGGCTGAAGAGATGTCTGAGAATCTTGAAAAAAAGGTGAAGGAGAGAACCCGGGAACTCGAACAGGAAAGGAACCGCTTTAAAATACGCAACGAAACAATGGAGAGAGAGCTCTCTCTTGCGCGAAGAATACAGGAACAACTCATCCCCCATCCCTATCCTTCGGCAGATATTTCTTCTCTCTATAAACCAATGGATCAGGTGGGGGGTGATTTCTATGATTTTCTTAAATTCAGAAACAGCAGTAAAGTGGGCCTTTTTCTAAGTGATGTTTCGGGACATGGAGTCCCCGCTGCATTTATTACATCAATGGTAAAGACATTGATTTTACAGTCGGGTCCCAGGAGAGAAGATCCCGCTGAACTTCTCTCTTTTTTGAACCGTCTTCTTATTAACCAGACGGGGGGGAACTTTATAACCGCCTTTTACGGTATCCTTGACAGGGAGACCCGTTCTCTCACCTTTGCAAACGCGGGACACCATGCCCCTGTTGCCATTACCGGTCAAAAAATATACCCTGTCAATGGAGCGCGAAGCATACCCCTCGCGGTTATGGATAATGAGATGCTTGAAGCAGCGGGGAAGATTTTTCAAAACAGCAGTGTTACTCTCGAAAAGGAGAGTAAACTGGTGCTCTACACCGATGGCCTGACTGAAACGACTCGTGAGGGGGACAGCAGTATCTATTTCGAGGAGGATGTCCTTTATGATGCCTTCAGTGAGCTCCGGGGATTCAGCAGTAAAGAATTTGTTGAGAGGCTTATCGGGCGTCTCATTGAGTTTCATGGAAGTAGTTCATTCGATGATGATATCTGTCTTGTCTGTGTTGATGTGCTTTAGGCAAAAAAAATGCCCCTTGAGCGTTTGAAGCCAGCGGGGCAAGGAAGTCTGACGTGTAAAATGATGTTTTAATTATCGGCACCTTCTGCCTGAACTTGAGAGATTTTTGTCAGAAATCCTTCCCCCCTGTTGTGCTGCTTTTTTTCGTTTCAGTTTTTTGCTGAAACAGTGGCAAGAGTATTAGTCCACTGGCAGGTGGAACATCGGTACTCGGGCATGTAACAGACCTCTCCAGCGTCGTTTTCTTTTACCCGTGCCATGATCAGGCTTTCACAACTGGGACATCTTTTGGCGATAAGCTCAAATTTTTCATTCTGGTTCATTTTTTTATTTCCTCATTTAGATTGAGTAGTCACTCATTATAGTTATCGTCATAATCTGTCAATAAAATTTAATTAATCTGACATAAAAAAGATGTTAAGGTATTTTTTATGTTAGATGGATGAGGGAAGTTTTCAGGGCAGATATAAAAATTTCAGAAAAAGTTAAGATATTAGAAGAATTAATACTTGAAATTATGTCCCTTCACCTTTACTGGTATATGCAATTGAATGTCTTCGTGCTGATTTTCCGGTCATGGCCCTTACTGAGCGGGTTTTCCCTCCTCCTCCACGTCCTGTACCGGTCCATCGGCGCTGAACCGGCCCGGCGGTAAAAGTTGTTCCTGTTTTTATCACAGGTTACCTTATTGCGGGGTGTTATTATTCTTAATCAATAAACCGATATAAAAACAAGAAGCGGGAGACGTGTTTTTATGAAATTCATTCATCTTCATAATCACTCTGATTATTCACTGCTCGACGGGGCAATAACAATTGACAGGATGATAGAACGTGCCCGTGAGCTGGATATGCCCGCAGTTGCCCTGACGGACCATGGTAACATGTTCGGCGCCGTTGAATTCTACCAGAAAGCCCGGAGTGCGGGGATTGTTCCGATTATCGGTGAAGAATTCTACATGGCCCCGGGATCCCGCTTTGTCAAGGAATCAGTGAAGGACAGCAATGAGGAGAATTCATACCACCTGCTTCTCCTGGCAAAGAATATTACCGGTTACCGCAATCTTTTGAAACTCTCTTCCATAGGCTATACCGAGGGTTTTTATTATAAACCCCGCATTGATATGGAGACTCTTGAAAAATACAGCGATGGGGTCATTGCCGGAAGCGCCTGTCTTGCGGGACAGATCCCCCGCTATATCATGAAGGGCAATTTGAAAGGGGCCAGGGACCTTGCGGGGCACTTTAATGAAATTTTCGGCCAGGAGAATTTTTACCTCGAGCTCCAGGATCATGGTATTCCCGAACAGAAAACTGTTAACAGTGAACTCATTAATATATCCCGTGACCTGAACATTCCCCTTATTGCCACCAACGACGCCCATTACGTAAGCCGCGAGGATGCCTACTGTCATGAAGTGCTTCTCTGTATCCAGACAGGCAAGACAATGAATGACACGAACCGGATGCGTTTTCACAGTGATGAATTTTACCTGAAATCGGCTGATGAAATGATGGCACTTTTTGGGGATTATCCCGATGCCATTTATAATACATATAAAATTTTTGAGATGATTGACCTTGAGCTTGACCTGGGCAATCCCAGTCTTCCTCATTTCGAGGTTCCTGAAGGTTTTAATCTTGATACCTACCTCGAACATCTCGTAATGGAGGGGGCAAAGAAAATTTACGGGAGTGTTGTTCCCGATGCGGTTGTTGAACGCATCAGGTATGAACTCTCAGTTATTACCAGTATGAAATTTTCAGGTTATTTTCTTATTGTATGGGATTTTATCAACGAGGCGCGTAAGATGACTATTCCTGTGGGGCCGGGACGGGGCTCTGCGGCGGGGTCCATGGTTTCTTACTGTCTCGGCATTACCGCCCTTGACCCTCTCAGGTATGACCTTCTTTTTGAGCGGTTTCTCAATCCTGACCGTAATGAGATGCCTGATATGGACCTTGACTTCTGTGCCGACCGTCGCGAGGAGGTCATCGATTACGTCAAGCAAAAGTATGGCGAAGACAAGGTCAGCCAGATTATCACCTTTAACAGGATGAAGGCGAAAATGGTGGTAAAGGACGTTGCGCGCGCCCTTGATATTCCCTTTGCCCGGGCTAACGAGATCAGTAAAATGATCGTAGAAAAGACCCTGCAGGAGTCTCTTGACAGCAATCCTGACCTGCAGGCGGTATATAAAACGGGGGATACTGAAAAGGAACTTATCGATATATCCCTCAAGCTCGAGGGGCTGGCCCGTTCCGCGGGAAAACACGCCGCCGGGGTCGTCATCAGCAAGGGTGTCCTGACCGATTATGTTCCCCTTTACAGGGAGCCGAAAGAGGGCTCTGTTTCTTCCCAGTACGAGAAAAACACCCTGGAGCAGGCGGGGCTGGTCAAGATGGATTTTCTTGGCCTGAAGAACCTTACCATTATAGACAAGTGTCTCAAGCTCATCAAGGCCTCAACGGGTGAAAATGTTGATATAGAAAACATTCCCCTGGATGACGTTAAGACTTTTAAGCTACTGCAGAATGCCGACACTGTGGGCGTGTTTCAGCTTGAAAGTTCAGGCATGCAGAACCTTTTGCGCCGCCTGGGACCAACGGTTTTTGATGACATCATTGCTGTTGTAGCACTTTACCGGCCCGGGCCGCTTGGTTCAGGCATGGCAGAAGATTTCGTGATTCGCAAACGTAACCCGGAAGAAGTTGCCTACCCCCATCCCCTCCTTGAACCGGTACTGAAAGATACCCTGGGGGTTATTGTCTACCAGGAACAGGTCATGCTTATAAGCCAGGTAATCGCCGATTTCACCATGCCTGAGGCGGACAAGCTGCGCAAGGCCATGGGCAAAAAGAAAATGGACATCATTAATGCCCTCGAAGAAAAATTTCTCAATGGTGCGAAAAATAAGGGTATCGATGTAAATTTTGCCCAGGAGCTCTACAACCAGATCAAGAAATTCGGGGAATACGGTTTCAACAAGTCCCACTCCGCCGCCTATGCCCTGGTCACCTACCAGACAGCATACCTGAAGGCTCATTACCGCATCCAGTACATGACAGCACTCATGTCCCTTTCTCCCGATGATGTTCCCCTCTTTATCAGTGATGCCCGGCGGAATGGAATTTCTATACTTCCCCCCTGCATAAACCGCAGTACCTATGATTTTGCCATTGAGGGGAAAAAGATACGTTTTGGCTTCAGCGCCATAAAGGGTATTGGTGAAAAGGCAATTGAAAATATTATTCAGACACGTTCAAAAAGGGGCCCCTTTGAGAACCTGAAGGATTTTCTTGAGAACATCGATCTCATGACCGTCAACAAGGGGGTGCTTGAGGCCCTGATTCGCGCCGGTGCCATGGATGTTTTTCATGACAGCAGGGCCCAGCTCTTTGCTTCGGTGGAACTTCTTCTCGACACGGCACGGCACCTTCAGGCCGACAGGGCCTCAGGGCAGGGCAACCTTTTTACCATGAACGAATCCCCCGAGGAGAAGGGAAAGGTAGAACTGCGGGATGTTCCTCCCTGGGGTGAAAATGAAAGGCTCACAAATGAGAAAGAAGTCCTGGGGCTTTACGTATCAGGCCATCCCCTGGCGCGCTATGAAAAAGAGATTCGCTCATACTCGTCTCTTTCCATTGCTGAATTGACGGGAGAACATGGTGACCGCGAACTTTCTATCGTCGGGGTAATCCACGGCCTTGACATTCGCCGCAGTCAGAAGAACAACCGGCGTTACGGAATCGGCCTTCTTGAAGATCTTGACGGGACTCTTGAAATCATTGTATTTTCACGAACCCTTGACCGGCATGAGGAACTTCTGCTATCCGGGGCGCCCCTGCTTGTGGCGGGAAAAATAGAGATGGATGAAAATGTTCCGAAAAAGATGATAGTCAACAACGTGCGTCCCCTGAAAGAGGTAAGGCGCGAAGCGATTTCGGCGATTCATATCAAACTCGACCCCCCGGGAGTGAGTGAAAGATTTCTCGAAACCCTTAAACAGACCCTGCAGCGTCATCGCGGAGACTGTCCCATCTACTTTCACGTCAATGAAATCGACAGCCGTGAAAAGGTTATCAAGGCACATAACACCTTTAATATTACTCCTTCGGAACAGCTGGTCCATGACCTTTCAAATATGCTGGGCCCTGAGAAGGTACGCTACAGTATCGGGCATTGAGTCTCAGGGGCGGCGCAGGTTTTTTCTGATGAGGCTGAATCCCTTTGACTGGGCAAGGATATCTTCGTTTTCCCGGGTGATGAGTATTCGAATATTTTTGTAATCGAAAAGTTCTTTCCCGAGAAGCTGGGCAAGGCTCGAAGTGGTGGTGGCGTCTATTTTACAGCGTTCTGTCATGTCGATAATAATTTCATCATCCTGCTGAAAGTTCACCTCATCCTCGATGCCACGGGTAATGCAGGAAGTCAATTTTTCCGCCACCTGCATGAGTGTGCGGTTTGTCCAGTGACCAATGATATAGAGGCGGCCCTTTTCCAGTTTCCTGTCATCTTCTGTTTCAACGGGAAGCATTTCTCCGTCTTTAAAGAGTGCCTGGTCACCGGCACGATAGACAATTGCCGCGGGGGGGAAGTCGCCGTTTTCGATTATTTTTTCAGGAGACTCACCCCTGCGTAACTGTTCCCGTGCCTTTATTCCCTGCAGGAAAGTTGAGACCAGGGGCTGCATCGCATCAGGAGAGAGGGTGTTTTCGATACCCTTGAGAAAGAAAAGCCTGTTAAAGGCGGCAGCGCTGTTTTTGAGTTCTTCGATGAAGCCGTTAACCAGGGGGTCCCGTGTGGCCAGGAGGTTGAGGATGCTTTGCGGTTTTGTATTGATTTCTTCAAGCAATTCCCGGTCGTCTCCGCCTCCCAGGAAGATGAAATTGGCACGGATGTTTTCAAACCCCCTTCCCCGGGCGAGAATAATATATGAAATGAGAAAAGTTCTCAGCACTTTCATTCCATCAGGATCGATTTTTCCGGGCAGGCCCGAATCGATGCGAAAATCAAGGGCGACAGCAAAGGGGTATCCCTGGTTCCTGATTATATTGAGAAGGGCAGTTCGCAGGAAGGTGGTGCTGGATGAGCCCTGCATCTCCTTTTTGATGGCGGAGACACTGTGCAGGTTTATCGGATCTTCTGTGATGGAGAGATTGTTGCGGGCAAGGATGGGAAGAATTTTTTCCCTCACATCGAGGTTGTCAGTAATGAGAAGGATTTTTTGTGAGCGTTGGATCGCCATTACAATTCTCCAGGCTGAAGGCTGTTTCTTTTTTTGATTATTTTAATTGAAACAATCATTTTTTACAAGAATAATTTGTTTTTGCCGTTAATGTAAATAAAGTGAATCATTCAGTACGGGGTAAAAAGACGCCATGGAAACCAGTGACTGTATTCTCTGCAAAAGCGGGAAAAAAAAATACCTCTTCAGCAAGGCCTCCCGGGGGGGCGAGACCTTTCGCCTTGTGCGATGCCGTGACTGCGGCCTCGAGTACGTGGATCCCCGCCCCGACGAAAGGGAAATCGGGGCCTACTATGGCAGTGATTATTTTTCCACACGTGATGACCGGGGCTATAACAATTACTTCAGTGATGAGGTGCGGGGGGAAGTTGAACGCGTCTTTGAACTCAACCTTCGTGACCTGGGATTCTTTGAATTCGAGAAAAACCTTTCAGGGCCCCGCCGCTGCCTTGATGTGGGCTGTGCCGCCGGGTACTTCGTGGCAATGATGGATGGCCGGGGCTGGGACGCCTCGGGCATCGATGTCTCAGAGCCCTGTATCGACGCGGCACAAAAATCGGGCCTTTCAGTGATGCGGGGAAGTTATCTTCAGCAGCAGTATGAAAGTCCCTTTGACATGATAACCCTCTGGGCCACCATCGAACACCTGCACCATCCTGAATTCTTCATTAGAAAGATTTACCGTGACCTGGCAGAAGGGGGAATGCTTTTCATTTCCACCTGCCGCACCGGTGGTTTGAACTTTAAACAGTTGAAGGGGGCGAAGTGGCGGTTCTATAACTTCCCCGAACATCTCTGCTTTTTCAGTATCAAAAATATTCACCGTCTTTTGAAACAGGAGGGGTTTACCGTTACGGCAACGAAGACCTACGGCAGCGGTATCGGCGCCGGGAAAAGCCTGCTGCGCCGCGGAGCGGATTATGCGGCAAAGCACTGGGGCCTGGGTGATATGATGATCGTGGCGGCACGTAAGTAATTTTGCCCTCACCCCCGGCCCCTCTCCCAACGGGAGAGGTGAGGCACTTACCTGAAACATTTCAGTATCTCTTTTTTCCCGCTGGGATTCGGGTTGACAGGATTTGGGGGCCCTTTGATAATATATGTGAAAGCGGACCCTGAAGATAATTCAGGACCGGTGCAGGAGAATGAGAATGGAAATTGTAAAGACCATAGAGGATGTGAGAGAAAAAGTAAGGGCGGCAAAAGCCGCGGGGCGCAGAGTCGGGTTTGTTCCCACCATGGGCTACCTCCACGAGGGGCATCTCAGCCTGGTGCGCCGTTCTGCAGAAGAATCTGACTACCAGGTGATGAGCATTTTTGTCAACCCCATGCAGTTCAATAACCCGCAGGACCTTGATTCATATCCCATCGATCTCGACCGGGATTATGCCCTCGCTGAAGAGACAGGGGTTGACCTTGTTTTTGTTCCTGACGTCGGGGAAATGTACGGCGAGCGCAAGGCCTATGTCGATATCGAGACCCTGGCGGACCATCTCTGCGGTTCAGCACGACCGGGACATTTTCGCGGTGTCCTTACCGTGGTGGCAAAACTTTTTAATATCGTGCAGCCTGATGTAGCGGTTTTTGGGCAGAAGGATATTCAGCAGGCGGTCTCCCTTGAAAAGATGGTGGATGATTTAAACTTCCCCCTTACAATGATTATAGCCCCCACGATACGTGAGGATTCAGGCCTCGCCATGAGTTCACGCAACAAGCGCCTCACCGATGATGAAAGGGAGCGTGCCGTGGTTATAAGCCGCAGCCTGAAAAAGGCAGAAGAGATGTTAAAGAAAGGTGAGCGTTCATGGAAGGCCATTCGTTCTGAAATGGAGAGTATAATAGAATCCGGTAAACCTGACAGTATCGATTATATTTCAGCGGTTGATTACCATGATCTTCAGCCCCTTGAGACCTTCAGCGGCAGGGCGGTCATTGCCGTGGCTGCCTTTTACGGTGCCGCGCGCCTCATTGACAACATGGTCATAGACCTGCGCGGTGGAGAGGTGACATGCAGTTACTGAAAAGATGTGTTCCCCTGGCGCTTATAGTTTTGTTTTCATGTACCCCCGGCGGCCCCCTTTCACCGAAAGACGCGGCCCGTCAGCTTCAGACGGCCTTTGCAAATCGTGATGTCAGGGCTTTGAAGGGGGTGCTGTCCCGTGGCAGCCTCGAGAAGGTAAAGGTGATGGCAAAAACCCTTCGTAACATTAAGGGAACACAGGCGGAGAAGACAGAAAAGTACTATCGCCTTGAGTCCGGCTCCCTTGAAAAGATGACAGCTGATGATTTTCTCCTTCTTTACCTGCGCAATGAATCACAGCGCACCCT